>CAYTUH010000213.1:0-1387 GCA_964441165.1 uncultured Syntrophaceae bacterium | reverse complement strand
TCTCTTTGCCCTTGGCCGTTTCCTCGGCTGGAGCGAGACGGGGGGGAAAGGGCGGTTCTTTAAATCTCAGGTTCCCGAAGACGGATCAGGGAGCATGAAAACAGCATTCCTGGAGACAGGAGGGGGGTGTACCGTGACAGTGTATGATTCCAGACCGTGGTTGCAATCCTATGATCCCTGGGTGGCCCCGGAGATCAGTATTCCCGATGAAACCTATGTGGATCTGCTGGAAAAAGCCATCAGCCATGATCCGGATCGGGCCGCCTTTCATTTTCTTGGCAGTACTTTTTGTTACAGAGATCTGGACAGGCTTTCCGGCAGTTTTGCCGGATATCTCGCCAGCCGGGGGTGCGTGCCGGGAGACGTGGTTGGTGTAAATCTTCCCAACACGCCCCAGTATCTGATTGCCCTGGCCGGCATTCTGCGTGCGGGTTGCGTGGCCAGCGGGGTCTCGCCGCTCCTGACGCCCAAGGAAATGGCCAATCAGATCAATGACACGAGTGTAAAATGTCTGGTCACGCTCGATGCCATTTTCGAAAATCGCCTGCAGAAGATTCGCGACGACATTCCGTCACTGAAAAGTTGCATCGTGACCAACATCATCGACTTTCTTCCCCTGCACAAGAGATTCCTCGGAAAATTACTGAAGAAAGTCCCCGTGGGCAAGGTTGATCCGATCGCCGGCAAAGAGATTGTCTCCTTCATGGATGTTATCCGGAACTATGGGGCATCACGGCCGAGTGTGCACATCGATCCCGAGGATACCTGCCTTATCCAGTATACAGGGGGCACGACAGGCCTGCCCAAGGGAGCGGTCCTGACTCACCGCAATCTTGTGTCCAATATCATCCAGGCAACACAATGGTTCGATCTCAAGGTGGGTGGAGGGGTTGCCTGTTCGGGATTTCCCTTTTTTCATCAGGCGGGTCTCTATCTGGGGCTGACGACCATGGCCATGTCCTACACCCAGTGCCTGATTCCCGATCCCCGCAACACCGATCATGTCTGCAAGGAAATTTCCCGATACCGTCCCAGCATCATGCTCCATGTCCCGTCCCTCTACCAGATGCTGATGGACAATCCGGCCTTTGCGAAGATTGATTTTTCGTCCTGTGATGCATGCATTTCCGGCGCCGCGCCCTTTTCGAAGGAAGCCATCACGGCTCTGGAAGCGATCGTGGGTCAAGGGAAGGTGGTGGAAATCCTCGGCATGACCGAGGCGAGCCCCGTCATAACGATGAATCCCTGTAAGGGGAAGAAGAAACTTGGTTCCGTCGGTCTGCCTTTGCAGAATACCCGGATCAAGGTGGTCGATGTTGAAACGGGAACGGTAGAGGTGCCGGTGGGCGAAGTCGGCGAGCTGATCATTAAGGGTCCTCAGGTGATG
>CAYTUH010000212.1:0-5252 GCA_964441165.1 uncultured Syntrophaceae bacterium | reverse complement strand
CGTGTTCGTAATATGTGTGTTCAATGCTGTGATAAAGTTCTGCGCATCATCCCAGGACACATAATACGCCGGATATATATTACCTACCCCATACTCCGACGCCGGTGCCTTACCCGGCCGCCACGAACCCATCACCGCAAGCCACTGCTGTTGAGTCACTTCGTATTTGCCCATATAGAAGTCCTGCGAAATAGTTACCGAGTGCTGCGGGTCTTCCCAGTCATAACTGTCCTTCTCCCCCGGATATCGGCCCATCAAAAACGTCCCGGCAGGAATACGCACCAGCACCAGCGGCACATCGCCGGGAAGCATAATAGTCATTTCCTCGATGGGTTTTCCTTTCACAGGTTCACCCTCGCTCTTCACAAGTTCCTGGCCTGTTGCGGGCATCGCCTTCGGTGCGCTCTATCTTGCCCTCTTTTCACACAGGGTGGGTCCCCTGCCGGCGCTCTACGGGACCTTCTTCCTGGTGGCCCTGGTCTGTATTGCCAAAAACCTGCCCTTCACGGGCAGGGCCGGTATTACCTCGATGCTGCAGATAGGAAGCGAACTGGAGGAGGCCTCGGAGACGCTCGGAGCGCGATGGACGATGCGCTTCAGAAAAATCATCCTGCCCCTCTCGATCCAAGGGGCCATATCGGGGTTCATTCTCGTCTTCATTACCGTCATGAGAGAATTATCCCTGATCATTCTCCTGGTGACGCCGGAGACAAGGACCCTCACCACGATGACCTTCCGCTATCAGGAGCAGGGTTACACCCAATTTTCAAGCGCCATCAGCGTCCTGATAATCGTCATCGTCGTGTTCGGGGAACTCTTTTCCAGGAAACTGGGCAAAAAGGGAACGGTATGAGAGTTGAATCGGGAGCATCCTTCAGGATAAACAATGCCGGAAATTACGCATCTGCGGAACGGAACGGAAAGAAGACATGACAGCAGATATCATTGAAGTTACGAATCTGACAAAGGTTTTTGGAAACGTCGTGGCCGTGGACAATGTGACCTTTTCCATCGAGGAAAAGGATTTCCTGATTCTATTGGGACCCTCGGGATGCGGCAAGACCACCATACTCAGGATGATCGCCGGCCTGGAAATTCCTACGGCAGGAGAAATTCATATCAAGGGCCGCTGTGTCTTTTCGAGCGACAGGGGAGTCTTTGTCCCTGCCCGCGAGCGCGAGGTAGGGCTTGTCTTCCAGAGTTACGCCCTGTGGCCCCATATGACGGTCTTTGAAAACATCGCCTTCGGTCTCAAGGTGAAACGTGAGCATTCCCGGACCATCGAAGAAAAGGTGCGGGATATCATCGAGTATATGCAGCTTGGCGGATTGAAAGATCGCTATCCCCAGGAGATGAGCGGGGGGCAGCAGCAGCGCGTGGCCCTGGCACGCATGCTGGTGAGCCGGCCCGACATATTATTGATGGATGAACCGCTGTCGAACCTGGACGCGAAACTCCGACTTGAGATGCGGGCGGAGATCAAGAATATTCATTTCCAGACAGGGGCAACAACGGTCTACGTGACGCACGACCAGGTGGAAGGGCAGACCATGGCGAGCAGAATCGCCGTCATCAACAAGGGTATCATCGAACAGATGGCCCCTCCGAAAACCATATATCACCGACCGGCGAACCTCTTCGTGGCTGACTTCATCGGCAGTCCGACAATCAATCTGATTGAGGGCAAAACCGTTGCGCAGGGTGATGACGGCAACAGGGTTTCGATCACGCGGGAGACCTGTACATTGACGACGGCTTACGGAAACATACCATCCGGTCTCGATGTCATAGCGGCGATCCGGCCGGAAAACATCATGATCGTGGGTGAGGAACGCGCCAATACCATCCCGGGAGAAGTCAAGACGATCCTCCCGTCGGGGTCTGAAACCGTCCTTCGGGTGCGTCATGAAAATCAGATGTTCAGTCTCCTGGTCCGGCAGGAGATAACCCTCGCTCCGGGACAGCGGATCCACATGTATCTGCCCCCGGAACATATACTGGTGTTCGACAGGGAGACAGGGGAGCTCATGCCCCTGTAATCATTGAATGGGAACAATGAATCGATTAGAGGAATTCATCACGGAATGCAGGAACGCGGCAACGGCCTTCCTGGCTCTGGCAAGGAAAGAGAATCCCCCCGTCACGGTGGTTCACCACAACGACGCCGACGGCGTGGCGGCGGCGGCGGTCCTTGCCCGGACATTTGAAGTGATCGGCATGCAATACCGTCTGCTTCCCCTTGAGAAGATCCATGAAACCATTGTCGAGAAGATTCATGAGACCGCCGCCGGCACCGTCTTTTACGCGGACCTGGGAGGGCAGTCCTCGCACCTGATCGGACGATATGCCGGAGAGGTCCGGCAGGTTATCATACTGGACCATCATCTGCCGGGCGGTCCCGTCCCCGGAAACGTGATCCATTGCAATTGCGAACGGTACGGCATCAGCGGCGATGACGAGGCATCGGGCGCATCCGTCTGCGCCCTCTTTGCCCGTGAACTGCTCGGAGAGGCCGGTCCCGGGGAACGAAAAGAGAATGCCTGGCTGGCCGCAATGGGGGTTGTCGGTGCCGTGGGAGACGGGCAGGACCGGAAGGGAATCCTTACCGGCCTCAATGGCCTCTTCCTGGAAGAGGCCGTCGGGGCCGGCGTGCTTGAGCCATGGGAAGCGGGATACAGGATTCCCGCTCTTCATCAGATGACCCTCGGCGAGGTGGCTGAGATCCTTACCCTTCTCGGATCGGTGGGATTCTATTCCGGGAGCACCGAACGAGGGGTTGCCCTCCTCCTGGGAAGGGATCACGGGGAAGCGTTCCGCCTGTCGGTGCGGCTCAGAGAGATGAAAGCATCTCTTTTCAGAAAGGAAGCAGTGCGAATCAGGCGACAGGGCCTCCAAGAATCCGGCCGTTTCGAATGGGTGGATGTAAAGGACCGCTTTGCGCCCATGGGAGTCAAGACAATCGGGCTCTTCCTGGAATACCTCATCGAACAAAACCTGACCTCCCCGGACAAATATCTCATGGGATTTCAGCACCTCCCCTCCGAGATGCCCGGTATCGGCAGGCTCGACAAGGCACTTACCAAAATATCGGCCCGTGTCCATCCGGCGTTGAAGACGACGATTCAGGAGGGAACAGGACCCGATTTCATGACGCTCATTCCTGAGGCGACCGATAGGGTAGCAGGCGTGGCTGACGGCTGTCACCTTGAAGAGGCACTTGCCGATGCCGGGAGGGGAAGGAAGTCGGGAAAGGGAGATCGTTAGCGCCGCGTCCTCTCATGGAACGATTCAGGCCACAACGCATCGGTACCATTCAACGGACGGAGTGGAGAAACAGGGGATGGTTTGCCCGAAGACCTTGCCGGGGGACGGGAGCAATCGTGAGGGGCTGATATGGCGGACAGAGGAGAAGAAAAGGGATCAAGACGCCCCCGGCCGTGTCAAAAACCATCGGTTGACTCGATATGTAAAAAACACTATACTTGCTATTCTAGAAACGAGGTTCACCTGGTTGCGACACCGGACAGTCGAGAAGGTCCGTTTCAGCAGTCTGATCAGGGAAGAGAGATCACGTCTCGCGGGACCAGCAGAAGGCGAGATATCGTTCCCGGTTCTCACGCACCACGTCGAGAATTGCTGCGGGAGCGACAGGCTTGTCTGGATGAGATAAACGATCTTTTGACATAAATTCCCGCTCCGATCAGAAGCCCCATCATTTCATGAAATTCTTTCCTCACCGCTTTTCGTTGTCGTAGTTTCCGCCACGAATCGAGCATTCATCTGAACTCCCGCTTCACCGGTTCATCGCGCAGGGTGTCTGCCGGCGGCAGTGAACCCCCCATGCGCGCACCGACGATGATGCGGCACAATGAAGGTGTCCCTTCGGAGAGAATAGAGCCTCTGCCACCGTGCAGGGAATGAGGTGCCCTGCGAAGAGAGGTCTTTCCTTGTGCCTGGGGGTACACACTCCGAAATCAATACAGAAGGGGACGTTCAGGCGCATATCGCGTTCTCGGGACGGAGATATGCAGGTATCAGGAATGTGTGAAACAGATAAAAATGAGAAAGGAGGAAAAGATGATGAAGTCACACCACAGAAAAATGCTTTTGTCGCTCTTTATGGTGGCTCTTTTCGTGGTCTCCGGGTGTGCCGATACAAAGTCTGCACGGATAGAACAGCTGGAAAGCCGGATGGCGAAACAGAACCAGGAGATGAACGCGCTCAAACTGAGCGTCAACGAAAAGGATACAGCTATCGATCTGTACCGGGGGCAAATCGAAGATCTTGACAGGGCACGACGGGATGCGGAGAAGCGGAGTGAAATGGCGGCTGCGGAGGGCGTGAAAGCCGAGACGGCGCTGCTTCCGGCCGATGCCAAACCCAATGAATGCTACGCCAGGGTCTTTGTCCCGCCCACTTACAAAGCGACGACGGAGCGTGTCCTCAAGCACGATGCCGCGGAGCGGCTTGAAGTGATTCCTGCACGATACGAATGGGTGGATGAAGAGGTGCTCGTTCGGGAGGCATCAAAGCGGCTCGAGGTCGTGCCCGCCCAGTACGACTGGGTGGAGGAAAAGGTTCTTGTCAAGGCTGCGTCCAGCCGTATGGTGGAAGTGCCCGCGAAGTACGAGATGGTCAGTGAAAAGATGCTGGTGAAACCTGCCCATACGATATGGAAAAAAGGTCGCGGTCTTATCGAGAAAGTTGACAACACGACGGGCGAGATCATGTGTCTGGTCGAGGTCCCGGCATCCTATCGCACCGTCGAAAAGAGAGTGATGACCAATCCTCCGGGAACCCGCGTGATCGAGATTCCGGCGGAGTATGAAACCGTGAAGAGGCGGGTGATGGTGAAGCCCCCCATGACCCGTGAAATCGAAATCCCCGCAGTCTATAAGACCGTCAAGGTACGGAAACTGGCTTCGGCTCCGGAAGAACGGCGGATAGAAATTCCCGCAACATACCAGACCGTTACCAAGACCGAGCTTGCCACCGAAGGGAGGATGGAATGGCGGCGGGTGCTCTGTGAAACCAATATGTCTCCCGCGGTGATTTCAAGGATCCAGAGGGCGCTCCTCCAGGAAAGGCACAATCCGGGACCCATTGACGGCATTCTGGGGCCGCAAACCAGAGCTGCCGTGACGTCCTATCAAAAGGAAAAGGGTCTCGCGGTGGGGGCGCTGACCTATAAAACCGTTGAAAGCCTGGGCGTGAAACTGGGGCAGTAAGCCACCGGGCTTCAGTAATGTGC
>CAYTUH010000211.1:0-5270 GCA_964441165.1 uncultured Syntrophaceae bacterium | reverse complement strand
GATGATCAGGCCGAACAGGCCGAGCAGTTTTCCCCATACGGAGAGCGAAAGGAGAATCATGGCGGGATTCAGGCCCGTTACCTTTCCCATTATTCTGGGTACAAGAAGCGTGTCCTGGATAATCTGAACGACGACAAATACCGAACCGGTCATGCCGAGGACGATCCAGACGCTGGTGCCCGTCTCGAGGGAAGCGGCAAGGGAGAGCAGGAGTGCCGGAATGAGGGCGATAAGCTGCAGATAGGGGACCATGTTGAGAAGTCCCGTAAAGAGCCCGAGCAGTATGCCCAGCGGAAGGCCGATGAGGAAGAATCCCAGGGCGAAGAGGATGCCGACGATGGATGCCACCGCCGCCTGTCCGCGGAAGTAGCTGTTCATGGCGGACTCGAAATCCCTGACGAATTCAACGACGGATTCGCGATAGGACGGGGGAAGAAGCTCCTTCCAGCCCGCACTCACTTTCTGGTAATCGATGAGCAGAAAGATCAGGTAGAGACCTATGACGGCAAGTCCTACGATTCCCATGAGAAAGCTTGCCATGCCCGTTGCGATTCCCCACACGCCGGGGAGAAGCTTCCGGGCAAGCGTTTCAATAATGCTCCAGAAATTCTCTGCTTTGAAATATTCCTGGATCTCCTCGCTGGCGGCATAGTCTTTCAGTGCCTTCACGAAATCGGGAGGAAGTATCTGCCGTGCCCGTTCCGTAATGTCGGAATTGTTCGCCAGGTCGGAGAGGACCCTGCCCATGTGACTTAATTCGTTTATAATGAGGGGAATAACCAGCCAGAGAACAAGGGCGAGAACACCGATTACGGCGAAGAGACCAATGAAGACGGCCGCCGCGCGGTTGGGTATTTTCTTCTCTATCAGGAGAACGAGCGGATTCATCATGTAGGCAAGGAGCAGGGCGACGGCGAAGGGGATGAGGACGTCGCTTAATAGACCAAGGAGCCAGATCAGCGCCCAGATAAATCCGGCCGTCAAAATAAGGCGAGTCACACGGTCGAAGGTGAAGGGTTTGCTTTCGAGTATCATGGTATCTCCTGCCTGCAGCGGTTTCGTTCATGCAATGCCGTTTTTGTTCGGGGTGAGTGATAATGGGCGTTACTATACCATAACGGTATGAATGGAAAAGAAAAAAAGTCGGGAGATGATAAAGGCCGGTTTCAAGTTGGAAGTTTGAAAGTTTAAAGTTGTCCATCCCACCAGGGAATTTTCACTTTGGTACTTTGGAACTTGCTTTTCCTTTATGTCTTTTTTCATCAATCCTTAAATCCGTAATCCCTCAATCCCGCACTGCGTTTTCTCGAAACTCGAAACCCGAAACGCGAAACTCTTTACCCACCCCCTGACGGCCGATACCCTATCGCGTTTTCAAAAGAGAGAATACTTGCAATAAATACTGCTTTACTTTAGAAACACAAAATTGTGCTTTTTGCTTATCGATAGACAATCTTTAAAAAGAACAGTGATCGCTTTTAAGTTGCGAGCGAGATGGGGTGTAAGATGGTTCAAAAAAAAGAAACGATATATCAGTTTAAAATAACGCTGAAGGGTATTCGACCTCCTATATGGCGTCGTATGCAGGTGCCCGGGGATTACACTTTCTGGGACCTGCACGTGGCGATACAGGATGTCATGGGGTGGGACGATATGCACCTTCATGCATTCGAAGTTACGAATCCGAAAACAAAGATCATGGAAGAGATCGGTGTTCCCGATGATGAATTTCCCTCAACGGTACCGGTCATTGCGGGATGGGACCGGAAAATATCACGCTATTTTACCATGGAAAACAGCAAGGCGATGTACGTCTACGACTTCGGCGACGATTGGTGCCATACCGTGAAACTCGAAAAGATTCTGCCACGGGAGGAAGATGTGGCCTACCCGCGTTGCCTCGGCGGGAAACGTGCCGCACCCCCGGAGGATTGCGGTGGCTCCTATGGTTATAATGATCTGCTCGAGATTATCAATGATCCCGATCATGAAGACTACGAGGATATGCGGGAGTGGCTGAATGAGTCTTTCGACCCCGAACACTTCGATAAAGAAGAGATAGTATTTTCCGATCCGCAGGAACGACTGGATGAAGGTTATCCGTGGGATGATGACTCACTCCTGGACATGGATGATGCGTCTCTGGATGATGATACGTTTTTGCACTATGTCGAAGAATTGCGAGAATACATACAGACAGGACAATTGGAACAACTCGATCCCGAGGAGCAGCGATTCGCCCGCGCTTTTTCAGAGCATGAAGAGTTTTTTACGCGAGCAGACGACTATCATGGCACCTTCAGGTCAATGCATGAATTGATACTCCATGCCATGATGCATTCGATTGTCGAAACAGAAATCAGAACACGAAACCCCGTAGAGGTTCATCAATTTTACAAGGCGATGAAGAAGCAGGACGTTCCGCAGCATATGATCGTGCATATAATCGGATCCATCGTGATGCCTCTCATGATGAACTCGATGAACAATGAGGAACCATTCGATCTGGAACGGTATACCAGCCTGCTGAACACCTTCACATTCAAGAAACCCGAAGACATCCTAAGGCTGATCACGGAGGAGTTTTACAAGGAACTGCATTGATTTGATGGATGAACGGTATGTGATACCGGCCGTCCTCGCGAAGAAAAAATGACTACGCCAGCCATCCACCGATAATGGCACCGATAAGCAGCGGGCCGATACCTGAAAGCGACAGGATGAACCCACCGGTACCGGCGATGACGCCGATGAGGGGGAATCCCGTGAGGCTTGTGGCGAGAAGGAAGAAGAGGCCGCCGAGAATCAACCCGGGCAGGAGAGCTGCAAGAAGGCCCGAAGCGACGCCGCCGGCCTTTTTGCCGCCCACGATGCCCGCCAGGAGGGGGCCCAGCAGGGGCAGCCAGAAAAGTAACAGAGAAATAATCAACATCCATATCGCCGCCCCCACAACACTGCCGTTGTTGTCTCCCGCCATCACAACGCCTCCTCTTGGTCTTTTCAGTCGAATGAGCTAAACGTACCAGAAAGGGAATTCAAGTTCCAGGCTATAACATACTGATTTCCAGTTTATGCTTTTTCGATGCCTGGTTGACTTGATGAGCTTTGAAGAACGTACGCATGCATTGCCCAACCATTGCTGTGGAAAAAGGTACATGATCAAACCCTATGGAAAGTGGATATCAATTGAGATGAAAAAATGCCGTGACAGGTTCTGGGAATATACATCCTTTGAAGAGATGACTGCCGAAGAATGGGAGTCTCTCTGCGACGGATGTGGAAAGTGCTGTCTCATCAAGATCGAAGACGATGAGACGGAAGAGATTTTTTACACCGCCGTGGCATGCCGTCACCTCGACCTTGAAACCTGCCGCTGCAGGCATTACGGGGAGCGGGTCAAGGTGCTTCCCGAGTGTGTCGTCCTGACTCCCGATAAAGTTGGTGAATTCGAGTGGCTCCCCATGACCTGCGCCTATCGCCGCCTCGCCGAGGGCAAGGGACTTCCGAAGTGGCATCCGCTCCTGACGGGAAACCGTGAGTCGGTGCACCGTGCCGGTATGTCAGTCCGCAACAAGGCTGTCAGTGAAAAGTATGTCAACCTGGACGACCTTGAGGCCTATCTGCTGGATGTGGAAATGTGAGGGAAAACAGTTTCAGAGTATTTGAGTGAAAGGCACGGAGGCACAAAGGCACAGAGGCACAGAGGAGAGGGGAGGGAGAACAAGTTCCGGGGGAAGGCACCTTTAAACTTTCGACTTGAAACTGTTTCTGACAGCTTATATTCTTACTTCTTGTATGAAACTTACGGTTTGAAGTACTCGCGAAAAGTCAAATTAAAGTGTCACTCCCGCGAAAGCGGGAGTCCAGAACTAACTGAAAATACTGGATTCCGCGTCAAGCACGGAATGACAAAAGAGGACACAATCGATTTTCTGCGAATGTATGAAGTTTCATCCTTGATTAAACCGGTCGCAGGCCGGCGGCTGGGCTTACTTCTTACTTCTGAATTCTATCAACTGACCCCTCCCCACTGAAATATTTTTCATTCCATTCTTGATTCTGTTATAGTGTCAAACAGTTACGGCACAGGTTCGATATCGGTTGACCGCAAAGGAGGGGAAGCATGGCAGAGAATCAGGTCAAGACGATAGCCTTTCCCGGTGGTGGAGAGTTTGCTGTGGTGGTCGGTGATCTCTTGAAGGAACCGGTGGATTGTATCGTCAATGCGGCGAATGGAATGCTGGCCCATGGGGGCGGTGTGGCGGCGGCGATTGCCAGGGCAGGCGGTCCTCGTCTTGTGGAAGAGGGCGACCGGATTGTCCGGGAACAGGGGGCGATTCCCACCGGTGGAGCTGTTGTTACCACCGCGGGGAATCTACCCTTTAAAGGCGTCATACATGCCGTGGGGCCGCGGATGGGACAGGGAGAGGAAGAACGGAAACTGATGAAGGCTCTTGAATCGTCATTTCTCCTTGCGCAGGAAAGAGGATGGACATCGCTCTCCTTTCCGGGGATAAGCTCGGGCATTTTTGCCGTGCCGCTCGATCTGTGCGCGCATGCCTATATCAGGGCAGTCAGGCAATTTTTCACAGCGAATCCGGATACGCCGCTCAAGGTGGTCAGACTCTGCCTTTTCGAAGGGCCGCTGCTCGATGCGGTGAAAGAGGAAATGGAAAAGAACGGAAACATTCCTTGAACAGGGTGAATGCAATGAAGCCGATCATCCAGGTAGCCGGCATCAAAGATCGAGAAGAAGCGGAACTCCTTATCAAGTGCGGTGTGACTCATCTGGGTTTCCCCCTTCGGATCCCGGTTCACCACGAGGAGCTGACCGACGAGGAGGCCGCGGAGATAATTGCGGGAATAAAGCCGCCCGTGAAGGCGGTTTTGATAACATACCTCACTCGGGCGGCGGAAATACTGGAACTGGTAAACCGTCTCGCGGTCCAGGTCGTGCAGATTCACGGTGATATAGATACTGATCAGCTCAGAACGCTTCGCGCGATGGCGCCGGAACTGGAAGTATGGAAGAGCCTCATCGTGCGCGAGGATAATCTTGACGAGCTCGAACGTACGCTCAGGACTCTTGAACCATTCGTTGATGCGTTCATCACCGATACCTATGATCCGCAGACGGGTGCGTCGGGGGCCACGGGAAAGACTCATGACTGGGAGGTTGACGGCAGACTGGTGAAAATGAGCAGGAAGCCGGTTATCCTGGCAGGCGGTCTGACGCCGGCGAATGTAAAGTGTGCCGTCCTGGCCGTGGG
>CAYTUH010000210.1:1677-5279 GCA_964441165.1 uncultured Syntrophaceae bacterium | reverse complement strand
CGAGGCTAGTCGCCGCGGGGCCGTCATTGTCGAGGCGGAACTCGACGCGATCGCCATCGCTGCCACCACCACCCTCGCCGGCGCCGTGGCCGTCGGGACCTCTCACGGCAAACCCGATGCCGCGACATACGACGTCCTGAAAAACTGCCTGCAGATCCTCGTCGCTCTGGACTTCGATCACGCCGGAAGCGCCGCCATGAAATGGTGGAGCGAGCACTTCGACCGCTGCACCCGCTGGCCCGTCCCCCGGGGAAAGGATCCGGGAGAGGCGTATCAGATGGGGACAGATTTGGAACGATGGATAAAAGCGGGGCTGCCCCCGGCGATGACGATAGAAGAAAAGGAGCCAGGAATCAGGAATCAGGCACCAGGCAAAGACAAGAATCCGGAACCTGAAACCAACAACCTGAAACTTGAAACCTTCAATGTATCCCCCGCCGTGATAGAACTCGCCGGCCTCCTGCGGAACAATCCCGGCGTGACCGTCATCAACACCCCGTCACGGTACACCGTCCTGCGAAACGGGAAGTTCGTCGGCGGACGGATCAACCGGCTCGTCTTTTGGGACCAGGACGTGAAGGACTACCTTATGAACCACCCCGCCGAGACCATCGACGGACGGAATGTAATTATAAAAAGCTGATGCGCTCATAAGAGGTGATAGTTGAATGGTTGAAGTCAAATGCGCTTACGACAAAATGGTCCCGATCGAAGAGGTGAAACCGAACCCCCGGAATCCCAATACACACCCGAAGAGGCAAATCGAACTCCTGGCGCGTATTATCGAGTACCAGGGATGGCGGGCGCCGATTACGGTGAGCATGCGATCCGGATTAATCACCCGGGGCCATGGCCGGCTGCAGGCGGCGCAATTATTGAACTGCCCCGACGTGCCCGTCGATTACCAGAACTACGATAGCGAAGAGCAGGAATGGTCCGACGTGCTTGCGGACAACAAAATTGCGGAACTCGCCGTCTTTGACGATACCCTCCTGCAATCATTATTGCAGGATCTCGACAGCGCGGAATTCGACACGCGGTTTGCCGGTTTCGATGACTGGGAGGTGGAAAAACTCTTAAAGGATATGCGGATCAAAGAGGGCCTTACGGATCCCGATGCGATTCCCGATATCGACCCGAAGGCCCCATCGACGACCCGCCCCGGTGATCTCTGGATCCTGGGCCCGCATCGTTTACTCTGTGGCGATGCTGCATGCCGGGAAGCATACGACCAGCTGATGGGTGACGAGCGAGCGGCCATGTTTATCACCGATCCGCCCTACAATGTCAATTATACCGGGGGAACCGCGAAAAAGCTCACGATTAAAAATGACAACCTGAAAAACGAACAATTTTACTCGCTGCTCTCCAATGCATTCAAGAACGCCTGGGCATATACCATCCCCGGCGGCGGATTCTATGTGTTTCACGCCGATAACGAATGGCGGAATTTCAGAGGAGCCCTCGAGGATGCCCGGTGGCTCCTCAAGGGATGCCTGGTCTGGGTAAAAAATCAATTTGTTATCGGGAGAAGCGATTATCATTTCCGCCATGAGCCGATCCTTTACGGCTGGAAGCCCGGCGCCGCTCACCGCTGGCATGGCGGGCGGGACAAACAGTCGGTATTCGAGGACACCATGCCCCTCGTCATCGATCGGAACCCCGACGGCTCCGCAACGATAACCTTTGCCGTTGTCGATCAGGTCGTGGTCATGAACGTCCCGTCCTACGAAGTGGTCCATGAGGGCGGCGATGCACTTACATCGGTATGGCGGGAAAATAAACCGCTGCGAAGCGAAGAGCACCCTACCATGAAACCGGTTGCCTTACTCGAGCGGGGGATCATCAATTCATCCCGCCGGGGAGAGGCCGTCCTGGACAATTTCGGGGGCTCCGGATCAACTTTAATAGCCTGTGAGCGGACGAATCGCCTCTGCAGGATGATCGAATACGATACCTACTATTGTGAGGGAATCATGCGGCGCTGGGAAGACTATACTGGAGAAAAGGCGATAAAGGGGAATGAGCGAGCACAGCGAGATTGATGCGTTAATGAAAAAACTCCAGAGCCGCGACATGGCGGTCCTGGTCAATGCAAAAAACGAGGCGCAGAAGAAGGCAGGCAATTATCCGACTGCCGAGAATGTTCGTGCTCTCGCTTACGTCAACAAGGCCATTGAAGATCTTGTCCGTTTATCACGAGACGATACGTGTGGGATTAAAATGTTCGAGAATGTCCCGGCCATAAAAGAGTACCTGGACGACGAAGGCTGGCAGGTGTCGCAGTCCGGACTGTACAAGCACAAAAAAGAAGGCAAGCTGGCGCCGTCCGCCGACGGGGCATACCATCAGAAAGCGGTGGATACATACGCCCGAACCTGGCTCAAACGGAAAGCCACCGGGAAAAAAATCGCCGACGAGGTAGAAGAACTCCAGCGGAGCAAACTCAAAAAGGAACTGGAAAAGCTCGAGACGGAAAATACCCGGGCCCGGATCAAACTCGAGGTCGAGCAGGGGAAGTACATCGAAAAGGATCGGATGTTCCTCGAGATGGCCGCCCGGGCGGGGGTCCTCGATGCGGGGCTGAACCACTGGATCCAGACCGGCACCGCCGAGTGGATCCGCCTGGTCGACGGCGATCTGAAAAAGGCCGGCTAGGTCATCGCCGCCATGACCGGCGGGAAAGACGAACTCATCAACCACTACGCCCAGACCCGGGAATTCCAGGTGATATTTGAGGGGGAAGATGAGGACAATGAAGAGTGGAGCGTAGAGAGTGGAAAAACTGATTAACATCCTGCCGGTGATCATCATGGTTGAATCATTTGCGGCATCGATCCCGCTCGCCTGTACCGGGCGATGGGGGAGCGCCCTGTACTGGTTCGCCGCGGGCCTGCTCAACGGGGCGGTGATCTACGGGATCAAGGCACTGGGCTAAGGGCGAAAGGAACACATGACCACCTCCGAAATCATAACACTGAAAAGAACTTCTCCCTGGCTCCCTGAGGCCCTCCGGGACGGCACGGGTCCGGTGCGGCTTTCTTTCCGGTTTTCGTCGGCGGAAAAGAAGATCTGCCGGAAGCGCAGAAAGATCCCCGTTTCCCTCTGGTGCGAGCAGCACCGCGTTGTTACCATGTCCCGCCTGCCGGGAAAGTGGAAAAACTCCGTTACCCCCTACCTTGCCGGCATCATGGACGCCTCGTTCTTCCCGTCCGTCCGGGAGATCGTTATCTGTGCGGCGCCGCAGACAGGAAAATCCGAGGCGGTCAACAACTGCATCGGCTATAGCGTCGACCGTGCCCCCGGGCCGGTGATCATGGTCTATCCCGACGAGAAGACTTCCGACACGAACAGCGAGGACCGCATCCAGGCGATGATCACGTCGAGCCGACGGCTCTGGTCCTACACCACGGGCCTCGATGATGACCTGGCGAAAAAACGCATCAGACTCCAGCATATGCCGATTTATTTCGCCTGGGCGCGATCGGCGTCGACACTGGCAAACCGTCCCTGCAAGTATGCCGTCAATGACGAGGTTGACAAATATCCTGAAACCGCGGGGAAGCGTGAATCCAGCCCGATCCAGCTGACTGCGGCCAGGC
>CAYTUH010000210.1:0-1667 GCA_964441165.1 uncultured Syntrophaceae bacterium | reverse complement strand
GACCACCTACATCGGTCAGGAGAAACACTGGATCATCAGCAGCCCCACCATCGAGGCCGGGCCGATCTGGCGGGCATTCCTCGCCGCCCAGGTCCGTTTCGATTTCTGGGTGAGCTGTCCCGCGTGCGGGACCCTCCAGCGGATGGAATTCTCCCAGATCAAATGGGCACACAAAACCGAACCGGACGCCGACGGAAAGTACCACTCGGAAGATTCCAAAGAGATCCAGGCGAGGAATCTCGCCTGGTACGAGTGTCCCTCCTGCCTGGTCGAGTGGAACGATTATGACCGCGACCATGCCGTTCAGCGGGGCCACTGGCAGGATCGTGAGACGGGGATGGAGCTGTTCGAATACCTCAGGAAATACGAGCCCGCGAAAATCGCGTTTCACATTCCGTCATGGCTCTCACAATTCGTGCCCCTGGCGAAACCGGCGGCAGCGTTTCTCCGTGGGCTCACGGATCTGACTGAATTCAAGGACTTCCACAACAAGCACAAGGCCGAACCGTGGAAGCAGATTATTGTCACCACGACAAAAGACAAGATTCTCATGGCACGGTGCGAATTGCCGCCGCAAACCGTACCGCAGGAAGCCGTAGCCCTCACCGCCGGCATAGACAACCAGAAATACGGATTCTGGTTCGTGGTGCGCGCCTGGGCGCGGGATTATACCTCGTGGCTCATTCACTACGGGACCCTCGGGACCTGGGAAGAAGTGGAAGAATTGCTGTTTGAAAAATATTACCCGGTCCAGGATTCGGAAATACAAATCCCCATCTGGAGGGCCGTCGTCGACACCGGAGGAGGCATGGGAGAATTCGGCATGTCCATGACGGAGGAAACATACTGGTGGCTCCGTCGTAATTCTGTTGGGAGGGGTTGCCGGGTATGGGGGACCAAGGGATCGTCGCACCCGCTGGCGGGCAAAATAAGCATTGGGAAACCGTTGGACCGGACGCCGGGCGGAAAGCCGATCCCCGGAGGCCTGCAGATCATATTGCTTGATACGGATAAACTGAAAGATACTCTTCACTACCGGCTGAACCAGGCAATCGAGCAGCTGCCGCACGCGGCATATCTGCATGCCGAGACCGGTAAGGATTATGCTGTACAGATTTTGGCCGAAGAAAAGCAAAGAGACCCGCGCGGTATCGAAAAATGGGTACAGGTGAATACGGATAATCATCTTTTAGACTGCGAATGTCTGTGTGCGGCGTGTGCCGATCCGGAATGGCAGGGGGGAGGGGTCAACCTGCTCAGACCATTCATCGGAAACGATAAGAACTCCGGCGCTTCTTCATCCAGGGGGCCGGTTACAGGTGTTGCACGATCAGCTTGGATGCAACGATAGAGGGAGCGGCATGCAGAAAACTCAACAGACAACCCTTATAGGCAAAAAAATGATCGTTGCATACGTTGGACGATCCTGGACCACAATCATGAAGTGGGTTCAGGAAAGAAATTTCCCCGCGAGGAAGATTGACGGCATCTGGGAATCTGATACGGACCTTATAATCGGGTGGCGGAAAAATGAGATACAAAAATAGGCCGAAAACATGTCAAACACAGAGCATCCGTTGAATTAATGAGACATGGCGCTGTTACGTATATCTTCCTGTAGTCAAGGAAATCAAGCGGGATCGACTTATTGTATATTTCTTTTCGTA
>CAYTUH010000209.1:0-5282 GCA_964441165.1 uncultured Syntrophaceae bacterium | reverse complement strand
CTGTTCTGTCGCTGTAAGCGATAAAACGAGAGGATGGCCCCATGTCTTCACCGCTCGTTGAGCCTTTTCGCCGGGCACTCGGGGACAGTACCGGAACGGCACATGCTGCAGGCGGCAGGAAAGTCCTGGGGTATTTCTGCACCTATACCCCCGTGGAACTGATTCACGCGGCGGGATTCCTTCCTCTCCGCATTACCGGTGGCATCGACAGGGTATCGAAGGCCGATTCACTGACGCCCAACTTCATCTGTCCCTTCATGCGCCTTGCCATGGAACGGGCCCTCGAGGGCGACTATGCTCATCTTTCGGGAATTGTCCAGGGTTACACCTGTGATGTGGCCTGCGGCCTCGTCAATATCTGGGAGGAGAACCTGGGAGGCGACATTTTTCATTCCCTGCCGCTTCCCTACAACCGGAGTGAGAGCGCCCGGCAGTTCTTCAGGGCGTCCCTCATGGAACTCCTGGACAGACTGGAATCTATCGGCGGTTCCTTCTCCATGGAAAGACTGGAAGGATCGCTGGCACTCTACGGGAAGATCCGCCGCATTGTCCTGGATCTTTACGGACAGCGATACGAGCAAAGCTTCCCCCTCCCGGCGGCCGACTTCCTTACCCTTATCCAGGCGGGATTTCTGATTCCCCCTGAAGACTATCTCGTCCTGCTCGAAGATCTGAAAAAGCGTTGCGATCCCGGTGAATATCCCCCGAGGGAAGGGGTCCCCGTGCTGGTTTCCGGGAGCCTGATCGAGGAGCCCCGAGTTCTTCGGGTACTGGAAGAATCGGGGGGCAGGGTGGTTTCAGACGATCTCTGTACCGGGTTTCGCCATTTTTATCCCGCCGCGGGAGAGGGTCACACGCCGCTGGATCAGGTCGTTGACCGGTATCTCAACAGGTTTCCCTGTCCCTCACGGTCCCGTGCCCGGGAACGGGTGCCGCTTCTTCTGGACCTGATAGCACGGTCGGGAGCCCGGGGCGTCGTCTTTCTTCTCCAGAAATTCTGTTCACCCCACCTTGCCGACGTGCCTGTTCTTGTGGAAGAGTTAAAAAAGAAGGGCATCCCCTCGACCCTTTTCGAAATGGAGGAGACGGGCATCATGGAGGGGCAGCTGCGCACGCGCATGGAGACGTTTTTCGGTATTCTTGGAGAGTGACATGGAAAAAACCAGAAAATCGACAAAGCGGCTGAAGACGGCGAAGGAATTGAACCGGATCGTGATGGACTATTATCTCGAATGCCACGAAGCCAAAGAGAGAGGCGTTCCCGTCGGCTGGATGCCTCCCATGAACGGCGCCATCGAGATATTCTATGCCATGGATCTCCAGCCCGTTTTTCCGGAAAACTGGTCGCCCGTCTGCGCCGCCTTCGGACTCACGCCGGCGAATTTCGATATTACCGACGGCCTGGGTTATTCCCGCGATCTTTGCGGGTACCTGCGAAACATCACGGGCTATGTCCACGGCGACATGCACGGCGAAGGCGTGCCGCTGGGTGGATTGCCCGAACCCGACATACTGCTCTCGCCGGGAGGCGGGTGTATTCCCGTCATGAAGATCTTTCACATCCTCGAGAGGCGCTTTCCCGCGGCGCAGGTCTTCTATGCCGACCTTCCCCAGGTGGCGGTGGAAGACATCAAGGGATATCATGTCGACTATGCCCTGAGGGAGATGCACCGCCTCATAGAATTTCTCACCGACGTGACGGGGCGACGGATGGACTATGACCGTCTCCGGGAAGTGGTCCTTCTTTCCGACCGGGCCTGCCAACTCTGGGATGAAATCATGACCTATCGGAAGCATGTTCCCACGCCCTTCTCGGCGGCGGAGATCGGCATCATGTTTGTCATGGTGACACGTCAGGGGACGCAGACGGCCGTCGATTTTCTCACCAGGGTACGTGACGAGGTCAGGGAACGGGCCGAGGCGGGTGTCGGCGTGATCGAGAACGAAAAGATCAGGCTCTTCTGGGACAACATCCCTCTCTGGTATAATATGGGACTTTTCAATTACTTCGAGAAGATGGGAGGCGTAGTAGTGGCGGAGACCTATTCGGCGGCGTGGTCCCTCAGGCTTGATGTGGATCATCCCCTGGAAGCCCTGGCCATGAAGAGCCTCATGTCCTATCCCCTCGTTTCGTGCGTCTCCGTAAAGAAACGGAAGGAAATGGTGCTCAGAGCGTGCCGGGACTACGCCATTGACGGCGCCGTCCTGCACCGGAACAAGTCCTGTGTTCCCATCACGCTGGGCCAGATGGATATCAAGCACGAACTCGAGGAGGAACTTGGAATTCCTTCGGTCGTTATCGATGCCGATCACATGGATGATCAGAATTTCTCCGTAGCGCAGTTCGAAACGCGGGTTGATGCATTTATGGAAATGCTCTACGAAAAGAAAGGATTAGACTGGTAGAAAAGAAATTATGAAGATTGACGATATTGCGGAAATGGATGTGAAGGGTTTCCTTCAGAAAGAGGAAGGACGCAGGCTCTATGAACTGGCCCGGGAGGCCGGTGCCCTCGGACCATGCCTCGAAATAGGGAGTTACTGCGGCAAATCGGCGCTCTATCTCGGCCTGGGATGCCGGGAACGGGGTGCGGTCCTCTTTTCAATCGACCACCACCGGGGTTCGGAAGAGCAGCAGCCCGGCGAGGAATATTTCGATCCCGAACTCCTCGACGAGCGGGATGGAAAGATCGACACCTTCAGGCTCTTCAGACGTACTGTCGAAGAGGCATGCCTCGAGGACACCGTCGTTCCCATCGTTTCCTCGTCCGGCGTCGTGGCCCGCGCCTGGACGACTCCGCTCTCGCTGGTCTTTATCGACGGCGGTCACAGCTATCCGACGGTGTTTACCGACTACACGTCATGGGTATCCCACATCATGCCCGGCGGGTACCTTGCCGTGCACGACATCTTTACCGACCCGAATGAAGGGGGACAGGCGCCCTACTACATCTACAAGAAGGCGCTCGAATCGGGGCTTTTCACCGAACTGCCCATGGTGGCGACGCTGGGTGTGTTGAAACGGCTCGGAACGGGAGAAGTTCCCGAAGAAGTTTCACGAATACGGGACTGGTGAAAGGTCGGAGCGATTGTTGTAGGTCCAGTACCAGTGTGTGACGCCCGCTTCATCGCTGTGCTTCAGGTAACCTGCCTTGACGAGATGTGCCAGCGAACGGTCGATGACGCCCCGGTCTATATCCGTCACCACTTCGGCTATTCGTGCGGACAACTCCCGGACGGGATCACCGTTGCTCAACGGGATGGGATCGAGTCCCTCCACGACATCCTCCGACAGGAGGTGAAAGATGAGCTGGGTCTTGTAGAATCCCTCGATCGTCAGATATTCTTCAGGTGTGCAGTTATCATTTCGGTACCGTTCCTCTGCTGCCCGCCACTTTACCTTGTGGGTTTCGGCATAGGTGTCGACAAAGGTGTTCATCTCTTCGGGTGTGAGGTGTGACGTGCGGACAATGGCCCTGTTGGCATCGTAGAGATTCCAGTCGTTGGTGAGAATCTCCAGATCGTACTTTTCCACTTCATCCCTGACCGTGGTGCCGGGGAGCGGCGCCAGCATATGGTATCCGTAAAGGATTTCCAATTCTTCGGCGAAGGTGCGGGAATCGTTCATGGTCTCAGTCGATTCGCCGGGAAGGCCCACCATGAAGGATGCATGGGCGAGCATTCCAACTTCCTTGCAGTGTTGGACGGCCTTTCGTGCCTGGTCGAGGGTGATGCCTTTCCTGATGCGTTTCAACATCTCGACGTTTCCTGATTCGATACCGAAACTGACACTGTCGCATCCGGCCTCCCGCATGCAGCGAAGCATTTCGAGATCTACCGTATTGACCCGGGCGAAGGCGCTCCATGTAAAGGAGAGATTCCGTTTTTTTAATTCATTACAGAAGGTGACCACACGCTTTTTGTCTGCAGTAAAGATATCATCGGCAACATTGATTCGCCCCCAGCCGTATGAAAGAACATCTTCGATTTCATCGACAACCAATTCGTGAGAACGGTGGCGCACCTTGTATCCAACCATGCGTCTGCCCTGGCAGAATATGCACTTGTTCGGACATCCGCGGCTTGTGATGATGCTGACGGGATATCCCAGTGCCTGATACCGTGACATGGGGAGCAGGTGCCGGGCCGGGAGGGGCAGCGTGTCGAGGTCCTGAATCAGTTCACGTTCCCCGGTAAAGACGATGCGGTCGCCCTCGTGAAACGCGATGCCCTTGACGTCCTTCCAGGCGTTCCGGTCTTTAATGACGGGGATCAGTTCCTGGATCGTTTCTTCGCCCTCGCCGATGACGATCAGATCGATTTCCGGATACTGCCGCAGGGTATTCTCCACGTCGAAGGAAACGTGCGGCCCCCCCATCATGGTGATGATGGCGGGATTGTGCCGCTTCGCCGTTCGCAGAATATCGGCGGCAGCGAAGAAATTCATTGTGACCGATGACGTGCCCACCACGGCGGGCCGGAAGGAATCCATCTCCCGGGCTAATTTTTCGGGAGTGTACTTGCGCACAATGTAATCGAGGATCGTGACGTCGGCTCCCGTGCGCTCGCAGGCGGCGGCAACGTAACAGAGACCAAGCGGTGGGGAGGGGGCGTCTTCAAGCGGGTAGGGTGCTGCAACCAGTGCAATTCTCATGTAGGGTAATTCCTTGTATAGTTCAAAGTTTAAATCAGCTGTCAGCAAAACTAAAAAAACAGAATCAAGAATTCAGGAGCCGGGAGTAAGAATAAAGAACTGCTCTCATGCTCATGGCAGTTCTACGCTTAATCCCGTAATCCATCAATCCTTAATCCATAAATCAGCTATCAGCGTTCAGACGACAGTTTCAAGTTTCAAGTTCAAAGTTCAAAGTTACCTTCCCCTGCGGGGAATCGTACTCAGGAACTATGGAACTTTGGTATTTAGAGCCTGTCTTTTCCTTTGTGCCTTTGTGCCTCAGGACCTTTGTGCCTGCCGTCAATTAATCCTGATCCCTATCGGCAAGCTGCAACTAATCGCCCATTCTCGGGAAAAAGCGTGCCCGGAGCCATCCGAGGAACGTGTTGCCCCGCAGCATATCTCTGTCCATCTGGGCAATTCGGCGGAAGAGATCCTCCGGATCGGCAAACCAGTCCGCCCTCGTTCTCATGGGCCTCTCTGGATCGAGTTTGTTAACGATGACGGCGGGATTTCCGGCGGCGACCGAATTAGGGGGAATGTCTCGCGTCGCTACGGACCGGGCGCCGAGAATGCTGTTGTCGCCAATGGAGACCCCCTTGCACAC
>CAYTUH010000208.1:4068-5293 GCA_964441165.1 uncultured Syntrophaceae bacterium | reverse complement strand
GGCCGGATCACCGTCGACGATATTGTGGACGTCATGGAGGAGGAAACGTCGGAAGACCTGTACCGGATTGCCGGTCTCGACGAAGATGACAGTATTTTCAACAATCCGGTCCAGTCGGTAAGAAAACGCCTTCCCTGGTTGTATATCAACCTTTTGACGGCGCTGGTGTCGGCCCTGGTGATCGGGTTTTTCGAAGACACTATCAAGATGATGGTGGCTCTCGCCGTATTCATGCCCGTGGTGGCCGGCCTCGGGGGAAACGCGGGCAGCCAGACACTGACGCTTATCGTCAGAGGGCTGGCACTCGGAGAGGTGACCTTCGAGAACTCAAGGCGGGCGCTCTATAAACAGTTTCTCGTCGGAATCGCCAACGGCGTCGCCGTCGGCGTGGTGATCGGCATCATCGCCTATCTCTGGAAAGGAATACCGGTACTGGGAATTGTCCTCGGCCTTGCCATGATTATCAACATTTTCGTCGGCACACTGATCGGGACCCTTATCCCCCTGACCCTGAAATGGTTCCGCTCCGATCCCGCACTCGGTTCCCATATCTTTGTCACGGCCTTTACCGACGCCTTCGGTTTTCTTTCCTTTCTCGGTCTCGCCACGATTTTCCTCAAATTACTGACATGAACAGGCGGCCCACACAGAAAACGGCAGCACTGGTGCTGCGTTTTCTCGATTACGGAGAATCGGACCGGATCGTCACGTTCTACACGGAACGATTCGGGAAACTGAAAGGGATCGCAAAGGGGGCACGTCGCAGCCGGAAGCGCTTTGCCAACGCACTTGAATTGTGCACGCTCCTCGATATCTTCTTTTCACGAAAAAGCAGTGACGGCCTTTCACTGATCGAGGGGTGTGATGTCATTGCCCATTATCCCGCCATGAGGGAAACCCTTGAGACTTCCATGGCCGCACTATATGTCATCGAGCTTGTTGACCATTTTACCGTTGAGGGAAAAAGGAATCCTCCGCTCTTCCGCCTGACCCATGATGTACTCGGACTCCTTGAAGTGGGAACCCATATCGAGGAGACCCTCAGGATCTTCGAGCTGCGCCTGCTGAAGCTCTCGGGATACGATCCCTTTCTTGAACAGTGCGGTCTCTGCATGCCGCCCCTCGACAGGATGACCGCCCCTTCCTTCCATGCGGCGACGGGTGGTGTCCGTTGCCGGCACTGCACCGGCGAAAGCGGTAAATCATATTTTCGCACCATTTCGGC
>CAYTUH010000208.1:0-4058 GCA_964441165.1 uncultured Syntrophaceae bacterium | reverse complement strand
CGAGAACGGCTATTCCGTTCCGGTATCAGTGGGCACTCTGAAAACACTGCTCCTGGGAAAAACCATCGACATCGACAGGATACCCCGCCTCGCCTTCTCCGAACGAACGCTCAAGGAAAGTTCCCTGTTGCTCGGCACCTTTATCCGGCACATCCTTGGAAAGGAGCTCAAGTCTCTGCGGGTGCTGAACCAGTTCAGGAGGATGGGACTCTGAAAGCGTCGTCACCGGCACCGGAAAGAGAAGGCCCGTCACTCCCTGGATGACCTGTTTCGGAGTACAAAGATATTCCCGTTGACCGAGGCACTTCCCTCTTTGCGGATAATCGCAGGACAACACAGATCGACGGCAAAATCATGATCAGCCGCGAGCGTTTCAATGTAATTGACGCTGTGGGCATAGCGTCCCGTTGGACCCAGCAGAAAAGGATCCCGGCTGCACCGTTCCGTCGAAAAGGCAAACCAGGCCCCTTCATGGGCGCAGCGACTCACCAGCGAAAAGACCGGCTCGAGATTGCCGGTGTAAATGAATACATCCGTCGCGAGAAAGAGGTGATACCGTTCTTCGGTTTCGGCAAGGTATTCCACAAAATCCGCCACATTCAGGCAGTCATAGAGGTCCTTTTCCCGTGCCTTCGCCACCATTTCCGTTGAGATATCGACACCCGTGAGACGGTCGCAGAGGGATCTGAAGGCGGCACCGGCAAGCCCCGTACCGCACCCCAGATCGAGGACGTTCCCGAAACGGCGCTCCGGCTCGATCAGCCCGTCGAACACATCCCTGAGCATGGAAGGGATGGCATATCCCAGCTTTTCCACAAGGAGATGGTCAAATTCATGGGCATGCCCGTCATAGAGTGATTCCACATAGGCTGTCGGAGCGCTTGCCGTCGTATCGCCCGCCAGTGCCGCCATGAAATGTTGTGCCGATTCGTTTTCGGGATCGATCTCCAGCACGCGTCGAAAGCATAGGCGGGCCTCTTCGATTCTCCCCTGATCCTTCAGAATATTAGCCAGGTTCATGAAGGCCTTTTCATTACCTGAATCGAGCTCCGCCGCCCGGTAAAATGATGCGAGTGCTTCATCCATCCGGTCCAGCGCCTTATAAATAATCCCCATGTTATAGTGCGCGGCGGCGTTTTCGGGATCGATGTGGAGAAGCTTTTTCTGTATGTTAAGGGATTCGTCAAGGTTCCCCATCTTTTTCAGCACATTCCCGAGATTCAGAAGGGCACCGGCATGGTTCGGGTTACAGGTAAGGACGGCTCGATAACGCTCGGCGGCGTGATCAAGATCCCCCTGCACAAAAAGAATATTACCGAGATTGAAATGAGCGGCCCCATGACGCGGATTCAGCGAAATCGTGCTCAGATAGGAATGAACGGCCTCATCCTCTCTGTCCAGACTTTTAAGGGTGTTGCCAAGGTTGAAGTGGGCGGCCGCATGGCCGGGGTTGGAGGCAAGCGCTCGTCTCAACACGGCTTCCGCTTCAATCAGCCGCCCCTGGCCGTGGAGTGCGGCCCCCAGGTTGCACTGCGCGTCCACATCGTCGGGAAAACGCTGCAGCACTTTCCGGTAACCCCTTTCCGCGTCCCCCAATCTCCCCGCCCGGTGATGGCGCAGGGCACAGGTCAGTTCGTCGGTGCCGCTATTCCCCGCTTCTCCCCGGAAGGGGATCGTTGGGGAGTCCTTTTTCTTTCTTCTGTTTTTCTTGTTGTTCCGTGGTACCATAGGCCGCTGCCTGACAGGTGAATTTTCCGAAGGATATACCACGATTCCATTATGACGACAAATCATAAGGAAGGATCGACAGACCACGGACCTGCGGAATGGTCATCTTTCGGGGCATCTCCGACTAACATCCCGTCCTTAGGGGGTGATTTGACGTTACACCGTATGCCCATGATGATAGTGTCGCCGCGATTTGAGGCATAATCAAGGAGGCAATCGTGACCTTTCAGGAATTGATATTCGCCCTCGAGAAGTACTGGGCTGACCAGGGCTGCATCGTACAGCAGCCCTATGACATTGAAGTGGGAGCAGGCACCTTCAATCCTGCCACCTTTCTGAGAGCACTGGGACCGGAACCGTGGAATGTGGCCTATGTGGAACCGTCCCGCAGGCCCACCGACGGTCGTTATGGAGAAAACCCCAACAGGCTGCAGCATTACTACCAGTATCAGGTGATCATGAAGCCGTCTCCGTTGAACATTCAGGAACTTTACCTCAACTCATTGAGAAGTTTCGGTATCGACCCCCTCGCCCACGACATCCGCTTTGTGGAAGATGACTGGGAGTCACCCACCCTCGGTGCATGGGGTCTGGGATGGGAAGTCTGACTCGAGGGCATGGAGATAACCCAGTTCACCTACTTTCAGCAGGTCGGGGGTTTTGATCTCAACCCCATCTGCGTCGAAATCACTTACGGCATCGAACGTATCGCCATGTACCTCCAGGAAATCGACAATGTATACGATCTGGAGTGGGGAAACGGCATCAAATACGGCGACGTGCACCATCGGGGAGAGGTTGAATTTTCCACCTACAATTTCGAGGAAGCAGACATGGACATGCTGCGCACCCTCTTCGACATGTACGAGGCCGAATCCATCAAGATGTCGGAAAAGGAACTGGTCCTTCCCACCTATGATTACTGTCTCAAGTGTTCCCATGTCTTCAACATTCTCGATGCACGGGGTGCCATTAGCGTGACTGAGCGAACAAGCTATATCGGGCGGGTCCGGAACCTTGCCCGGCTTGCCGCCGAGGGCTACCTGGCACAGCGGGAAAAGATGGGATTTCCCCTGATAGGCAGATGGCGGAGAGCATAACGCCCCGCCGTCCGGCACAGGGAACCCGGCACCGTCCGGGTGCAAGAGGGCATATTCGTAAGGACTACCGACGGAGAAACAAAGAGGGAGTACTATCCTAATGGGCAAAGAATTATTACTGGAAATAGGAACGGAAGAAATACCCGCCGCCTTTCTGCCGAAGGCGATCGCCGATATGGAGCGGATTATCGAAAAGGAATTTTCGGAACAGCGCATCACCCATGGCACGGTAAAGGCCATGGCGACTCCGAGGCGGCTCGTTCTCTGCGTCGATGACGTGGCCGAACGGCAGGAAGACCAGCTTCTTGAAAAAATCGGTCCCGCAAAACGGGCTGCCTTTGACGAAGCAGGCAACCCGACGAAGGCGGCCCTCGGTTTCGCACGCGGGCAGGGTATCGATGTAACGAACCTGGAAACGGTCACGACGGACAAGGGAGAGTACCTCTGCGCACGTAAAAAGATTACCGGCGAGGATACGGCGGCGCTCCTGACCACGCTCCTCCCCCAGATTATCATGTCCATTCCCTTTCAGAAATCGATGCGCTGGATGAATCTCGACATCCGTTTTGCCCGGCCCATTCACTGGATACTCGCCCTCTTCGGGGGCGCGGTGGTGCCCTTCACGCTGGAAAACATATCGAGCGGCGCCGAAAGCCGGGGACACCGGTTCATGAGTCCGGAACCTTTCACGGTGTCCGGGAAAGAGGACTATCTGAAGAAAACACGGGACCATTTCGTCATCGCCGATCCCGAAGAACGGCGGACGATCATCCTCGACGAAGCGCGGAAGGCCGCTGCAGCAGTATCCGGAGCCATCCTCGAAAACGAGGATCTTCTCCACGAGGTCATGTTCCTCATTGAATATCCATCGGCCGTCTGCGGGAGTTTCGATGAAGAATACCTGAAGCTGCCCCCGAAGGTACTCACCACGGCCATGATAAAACACCAGAAATATTTCCCCGTCATCAACGACAGGGGCGATCTCCTGCCCTATTTCATCACCATAAACAATACGGTCGCCCGCGATCCCGCCGTTGTCGCCAGGGGAAACGAGAAAGTCATTCGTGCACGCCTCGCCGATGCCCGCTTCTTTTTCGAAGAAGATCAGAAAATGCCTCTGGAAATACGGCTCGAAGAACTGAAGAAGGTAGTGTTTCACAGCCTCCTGGGCACCTCCTATGAAAAGGTCATGCAGTTCAAAGAACTTGCTCTCTATATTACGGACAGGGT
>CAYTUH010000207.1:0-5302 GCA_964441165.1 uncultured Syntrophaceae bacterium | reverse complement strand
AGAAACAGGTGCCATACGGGCCCATTCGCTCGAAGATATGGCCTTTCTCGCCCTCGCCTTTCGGCACTTGAAGACGACGCGGGGTTCCCGTGTGGCCGTTATCGGTCACGGGGGCGGTATCGCCGTTTCCGCGGCGGACGCCTGCAGCAGCGCGGGGCTGGAAATGCCCCCCTTCAGTCGGGCAGCGGAACAGGCGCTCCGGGCCTTTATCCCGGCAGGGGGAAATATTATCAAAAACCCGGTCGATGCCATGCCGATCTTTCGCAACATGGAGGTCTTCCGTGAGATGATCGATCTGATCGCCTCTGAGCCACAGATTGACATGCTGATTGTTTCCCTTTCTCTCGACTGGCTCTACAATGTCGACAAGGGGCAGCAGGTCCAAGAGGTAACCGATTATCTTGCCGGTCCGGTAGCGGAGCGACTCCATGGGAAGCCCCTTGTCGCCAGTTGGAGAACCTACCGGAACGATCCCGCGATACGAGAGGTGGGGTGCCGGCTCGAAAAGCAACTCCTCGAATCGGGAATCCCCGTCTACCGTGGGTTCGAACAGGCATCGATGACCCTTGCCCGGTGGGCGCGCTATCACCGGTTCCTGCATGGGCGAGGAAACGGTTAAGGAATCGCGTGACGGCCGATATCGTCACGCCAACAAACCGAGAGCGTCAACAGTGAAGAGTATCTGTCGATTGTTTCGGCTTATGCAGGAGACCCAGAGGCACTCATTTGACAGGCGGGGGTCATCTGGTGAGGAGGCGATGGCGGCGTCGCGCTTTTCGCCTTAAATGGTGTTGTTGTCGAAGGAGTCGTATGAAGATGGACGATCAGGATAGGAGTATGGAACCGTTGCTCAGCGAGAAAAAAGAGCCGTTTCGGCAAGTCAAAGAGCTTGAACAGCCATTGCATCATAAGCACTCGCCAGCGAGAAACAGGCCGGATAAGAGTGATCCCGAGTATCAAATTATTCTCGATAATATGCAGGATTCCTACTTCGAGATTGACCTTGCCGGGAACCTGACATTCTTCAATCCGGCAACGGCGGATATGCTGGGTTATTCGATGAATGAAATGAGCCACCAGGCCTTTAGCTATCGCCGTTACATTCTCCCGGAAACTCGTCCTAAGATCTTTAAAATATTTAACAGCGTGTATCGTACGGGACTTCCGGTAGCAATATTTGATTCTGAGGTTGTCATCAAAAGCGGTGCACGACGAATCCGCGAATTGTCCGTGGCGCTGAGGCGTGATTCGAAACAGAGACCTATCGGGTTTCGGTGTCTGGCACGAGATGTGACTGAGCGGAAGTTCACGGAAAATGCGCTGAAAAAAAAAGAGGAAGAACTGGAGCGAAAATCAACTTCCCTCCTGGAATTCAATGCTGCCCTCAAAATCTTATTAAAACAGAGGGCCGATGATAAAATGAAATTCGAAAAAAGTGTCCTGTTGAATGTCCGGCGGCTGATTGCCCCCTATTTTAAAACCTTAAAGGAGAATTCGCTCACTGTTGAACAAGGTATGTGTGTCGATATGCTGGAAGCCAGCCTGGAAAATATAACGTCACCCTTTTTGCGTAATATCATGTCAGAACACCTTCACCTTACGCAAAATGAAATTCAGGTGGCCAATCTTATCAAGGAGGGTCGAACCACAAAGGAAATAGCGGGTTTCCTGCAAGTAACTTCTAAGGCGGTTGAATTCCACAGAAACAACATCAGAAAAAAACTCGGTCTTAGCAAGACAAAAACCAACCTACAAGACTACTTGGTATCTCTCGCAGGGTCAATACCAGAATAAGGCTGGTATATTCCTTATTATTATTTGGTATTGCCCTTTTCGTGTGGCTCTGCAAGGAGAATGATACTTCGCTCTGTCTTCGGCAGGCGAAGTCTGACGGGATATCGAAGGAGGTGGTCTGTTTCTCTCTGAGGCCACTTGGGTTGCGTGATGCGTTTGGTTTAACAAGTTAAGAGGGCAGGAGGCGTTATGCGCCGGAGCGAGCTGAAGATTGGCGACATCTCTGTTCATGTGTTGCCGAGGTTTGCTGTTGTCAAGAGCCACCAACCACATCCCATCCGTGCGATAGTCGACATCGCACCGCCTGAATCTGATGCCGCTTGCACCCGAGCGCGTTCCGGCAGCGGTCATCTCTCCGATTTCCCCGGGCGTTTGATCATAGGGCGGTATGCGCCCATGCCGGTTTTCTTAAGCAGCAGGTACTTTCTTGCCGGTTGTTATATCCTGGCATCCTGGTTTGCTGAGATGGCGCTCGTCCGGAAACCGTGGAACTCTCTTTGCACCTCAATCAATCCGGGGTGTATGCCCGATGACAAGGGGGGGCGCTGTTTCTTTTCTCACATCATGAGACGGGATCACACGGTCATATTCCTTTCCAATCAGTTTTCCCGTTTCAAAGGTTTGTTGATTGCAACAGGGGCTTTGCTCAAAGGATTTGTCTCCTTCGTGGCCGTCTCTCCGATGCCGGTAGAGATGTTGCAAACAACGGGGCTTCCGTGGCGAACGGCGTATCGATATCTCTATCGGATCATCCGGTTTACCCGCAAGCATAGTCAGGGCTTTTCAGGTCGGGCCAGATCATTCGCCCATGGCGTTTCTTTGCCGCTGTGTATTTCGGAGTTCGTTTGATGTGATGAGTCTCTTTTCCACGAGAAAGAATCAAGTCGCGTGCCTTGTGGGGAAAAGGTGTTTTTTGAGGGCTGAGAATTTGAGTAATTGACGGAGGATTGAGTTCGTGTGGCTTGCTGCGGTGATCTTGCACCCGATCTTCAGAGGGGTATGGAGCAGCCCTGTGAAAAAGGAATGGTTCGCGGCCCCATGCGAAGGAAACCTCGTACCGCACGACGTGCGGTGCGGGCGTGCTGTTGTGAGGAAATATTTAATCAAGAAAAAATGAAACGACAAGATGTGCTCTCGCGTTGCGTTCATTATCGGTTGATTTTACACGCGAGAGTTCAGTGAATCTCGGTCTCCCTCATACTGTTGTTGGAACTGAGAAAAAAGTAACCTGATGGATGGTGCGATCAATGGAAGCTCATACGCTTACGAATCTTCGTTCCGAGAGACTTCGGATAAAGATGGTGCAAGATGAAAAGAGTCGGGAACAGCTGATCGATGGAAACACGGTATTACGTCCACGGATTCACGAGTGCAAAGAAAAACTGCCTCCTGATGCACTATCGATAGAGCAAGCTTTCAATGCAACAGAGGATAAATACCGCATTATTCTCGATAGCATGCAAGAAGCCTACTTTGAGCTTGATCTGGGTGGAAATATTACATTCTTCAATCCTGCAACCCAGGAAATGCTGGGATATTCCTCACAAGAACTCATACACATGAACTACCGTGAGTATGTCTTCCCGGAGACAGCCAGGTATCTATTCAAGACCTTTAATAGGATATATCGTACAGGGAAGCCTGCGGAAATATTTGATTATCAGGTTATCAGGAAAGATGGGACGAAAAGATTCCGCGAGATTTCGGTTTCTTTGATCCGAGATTCGATGCAGAATCCCACTGGGTTCCGGTGTCTGGCGCGTGACGTAACGAAACGAAAGTTCGCAGAAGAATCCCTGAGGAAAAAAGAAAAGGAACTGGAAAATAAATCCAACTCCCTTGCCGAGTTGAATGCGGCCTTGAAGAGTCTCCTCAAGCAGAGAGAAAAGGATCGGATAGAGCTTGAGAGAAACGTTCTATCGAACTTCAGAGAAATTATCTCACCATATATCGCACGGCTTAGGGAAAGCCAGCTTGATGTGGTGCAGGTCCTTTCTCTGGATACGATTGAAGGCAATTTGGAGCATATTGTCTCTCCCTTCATGCACAATATGTCCTTGAAACAATTCCATTTCACTCCGAAAGAGTTCCATGTGGCCAATCTCGTCAAGGAAGGCCGAACCACCAAGGAAATCGCAACATTTTTGAATATCTCACCCGGAGCGGTTGACTTTCACAGAAACAACATTAGGAGAAAGATGGGGCTCCTCAAAAAAAAGGTCAATCTGAGATCCTATTTGCTTTCGTTGCTATGATGCCCTCATATTTCACCGGCATTGTACCCGTGTTATGGAGAAGTCTCACGATACGGGGACGTGCGGACCTCTCTATGGCTGCAGTACCTGCGGTGGGGCATCACGAGTGTCACTTCCCTTCAGGGACATTTCACCGAATGAAGCGATATCGTATGTACCGGCATCCCACAAAACCGGCACGGTCTTTGTTCGTATCGCCACGGCGGCAATCTCTCCGTTTCTTTCGATAGTGGGCTCAATCCCCGTCAAAAGCACGGGCATAGCAAGGACGGAGAGTGCCTGAAGCGGATCGCCGCAGCCCGCTTCTCCGATCGAAGAGGTGAGGTTCCCCTGTACTGCAACTGCAGTCGTGTGTCCTGAACTGCCGGCGATGCCGCCGTCCCCGTCTGAATTCGATCCCATAGTATGAACGAGATGCGCCATACCATGCAGGGCCAGGAGCGGTATCACGGAATCGACGGGAAGGCTGCCCTATACACGAGTCCCGGCCCCGGGGTGTATAGCCAATCGGAGACGCCCTATCATCATCTCTCCTGTAACGCCCATACAGCGGCAGCTGCCGAAGGTTTGAGGGAGGATCCCTTCAACGCTGCGGAGAAAGGCAAAAAGAGCATTCGTATTGTCGGTTACGCCTTTTTTTGCGCCATGGGGAACCCGGAGGTCAGTCTCCGGTAATCTTTAATATTGTGGAAATTGAGCATAAAACATAAGAATACCAGATATCCCCTGATATTCCTCTGGGTATTAATTCGTATTGTGTAATTCGTTCCAACATGCCAATGCTGCGTTGTCTAAAGGGGGGTGCCCATGTGAGGGTATCCGGTCGGTTGGGATGGGCGCTCAAGGTGCGGCGGCTTTTGGGTGTCTGTTGAGGCTGTCAGGAAGTTAGCCGCAGGGGTCAAGATGGGGACGGGCAGGATGATTGATGCTTACGCACGAAGGTCTGGGTCGGTGGTCCATGCCGAACACCCCGTGATGGGTATGCGCCCTCGATCTTCGGTACGCTTTGCCTCGGTTGGTCTATCGAAAAACGCTTCATTTATTCATCATTTTCGCCTTCTTGGTATGCCGGTGGGTGCCGGTCATACCGATGGTATGTCGTACTCTTTTTTGAACTCCCTTTTGCTATCCTTGCTTAACCCCTGGAGTGAGCTCAGGGATCGGCCAATGTTCATTCCGGTGAAATGTACGGTCGGAAATTTCCTATACATGAATCATAAATGTGAGAGCCATAATGTCATTGCACTGCAAAT
>CAYTUH010000206.1:0-5355 GCA_964441165.1 uncultured Syntrophaceae bacterium | reverse complement strand
CCGACATCCTCCAGGAGGCGGACCTCATCAGGCATCCAAGGACCTTTTATGCCTATGCCCTGATTAGAAAGGCCGCTTCCCGCATCAGGGCCGGAGAGTATGACCTGGCCAGTTCCATGTCGCCCTCCGAAATTCTTGATGCCCTTGTGGAGGGAAGGGTAAAAGGGTACCCGGTGATGATTCCCGAGGGATTCACGATGCGCCGGATAGCCGACCGACTGGCGGAAAAGGGGATCGTCGACCGCGATCGGTTCATGGCCGTTGCGACGGACCCGGCATTCCTGATGTCGCAGGGCATCGAAGGAGGGAGTGCAGAGGGGTACCTATTCCCCGATACCTACATATTCAGCCGTGCCGTGGAAGAAGAGCGGGTGATCCGGTTCATGCTGGATCAACTGCGCCGGAGATTGACGGGGAACATGATCCTCCGTATGGATCAGCTGGACATGACCATGGGAGAGGTGCTGACACTTGCCTCGATTATCGAAAAGGAAGGAGGGCCTCCCGAGGAAAAACCCCTGATTTCAGCCGTGTTTCACAACCGCCTTGAGCGGGGGATGAAGTTGCAGAGCGATCCCACCATCATTTACGGGATGGATGATTTTGACGGGAATCTGAAAAGGGAAGACCTCAAGATGGACACCCCATACAACACCTACATCATACGGGGCCTGCCTCCCGGACCGATCTGCAGTCCCGGCCTTGAGGCCATTACGGCGGCCCTCTATCCGGCGGAGGTAAACTACCTCTATTTCGTGTCGAAGAACGACGGAACCCACCACTTTTCATCGAACCTGACGGACCACAATAAAGCAGTCATAAAGTACCAGATTAGAAGAAGAAAATAGGTGGGAATTTTTTCTTGACAAACCCCCCTGACACATCTATAGTCCTCTCATGGTGGAAAAATGTGGGAGGATGTGACGTATAGTGACGCCAACCGTCTTCAGAGGGAGATATAATCACACGATCGATGAGAAGGGGCGCATCTCCTTTCCCGCAAAGATCAGCCAGATATTTGCGGAGCAGCATGACCACAGCATGGTCATCACGGGGTGGGGACGCCATCTTCTTGTATTTCCCTATGAGGAATGGGCGGCCCTCGAAGCGAAGGTGTCGCAGCAATCCATTATACGGAAAGAGGTCCGGGCTTTCCAGCGATTCTTCATGTCCAATGCCGTTGACTGCACCCTGAATCACCAGCGGCGGGTGCTCATTCCGCCCGCTTTGCGAGAATACGCGCAGCTCGAAAAGGATGTCGTTATTCTGGGAATGGTCCGGACCGTCGAAATATGGAACCGGGAACTGCTCGAGGCCGAGATGGCGAAGATAGATGAGAGTTCCGAGGATTTTGCCGATTATGTAGCCGATCTGGGCATATAAATGGATGCGATCTTCCACACGCCGATCATGGTTCAGGAGGTGTTGACCTCTCTCCGGTGCAGACCTGACGGGGTATATGTCGATGGCACGGTAGGCGGAGGCGGTCACGCCTTTGAGATCCTGAAACAGACCGGCCCGGGCGGACTCGTTATCGGTATCGACAAGGATGACGATGCCCTGTCGGCCGCGCAGCGTCGGCTGGCACCCTTCGGTGAACGTGTTATTTTCGAGCGGGGGAGCTTCGCCGACATCAGGCGGATCCTCCGGGACCTCAATATCGACGAGGTGGATGGGATTCTGCTCGATCTCGGTGTTTCATCCCATCAGCTCGACACGATTGAGCGCGGGTTCAGCTTTTCCGGTGAGGCGCCTCTCGATATGAGGATGGACCGCGACGGCGGCCTGACCGCCGCCGATATCGTGAATCGGGCCCCTGAACGGGAATTGAGGCGGATATGACGGGAAGACGGGGAAGAGAAGGGGGCCGACGGAATTGTGAGGGCCATAGTGAAACGGCGGGAACGATCTCCAAATACCCCCACGACGGAACTCGCGGCGCTTATCGCCGGGAAACGGCCGTCCGGACAGGGGCGCCGGCGGATTCATCCGGCGACGAAAACCTTTCAGGCACTCCGGATCGCCGTGAACGACGAACTCGCCGATCTTTATACCTGCCTTGATGAAGGAATCGACCTCCTCCGGAAGGGGGGGCGGTTTTCGGTCATCTCGTTTCACTCTCTCGAAGACAGGATCGTGAAGAACCTGTTTCGATCATGGGAAAAGGGATGTATCTGTCCTCCCGATATGCCCATCTGCACCTGCGGGAGAATACCGAAACTCAGGATACTGACCAGGAAACCTCTGACACCCGGTGAAGCCGAAATCGATGAGAATCCGCGCTCCCGGAGCGCGAAACTGCGTGCCGCCGAAAGGGTATAGGCATGCTGTATCAGGGAGACAAAAAATTCCGGTTCAGGGCTTCCCATTTAATTTTTGTTGCACTGGTCTGTATGGCAATCGCCCTGGTCTACGTATGGTTTCATCTCAACATCACGAGACTGAACTATGAAATTGCCCGGGAGATGGAACGGAAAGACAGGCTTTCGGAACAGACGCGACGCCTGAAAATAGAGATTGCGACACTGAAATCGCCCCATCGTATTGAGAAGGTCGCCCTCGATGAACTTGGGATGACGTACCCGAAAAAAGAGCAGGAGATTTTTGTGAAATGAGTGGAAAAGACAGAAAATGGCTCCGTTTTCGTGTGGCATCGGTCCTTGTGTTTTTTATGCTGCTTTTTGCAGTGCTGGTGTATCGTGCCGTACAGCTCCAGATTATAAGGGGAGACCAGCTCCGGATGCAGGCGGACAGACAGCAGATTGTGACCGTCACGCTTCCTCCCGAGCGGGGGTTGATACTCGATCAGAACGGCCAGAAGCTCGCCGCCACGGTGCTGGCCGATTCCGTCTATATCGACCCCAAATTTGTGCCCGATGAAGATAAGGGTCGTGTCGCCGAGGGGCTCTCATCGATTCTGGATGTGGACAGGGCCAGTATCGAATCGATGGTCGACGGTACGAAACGCTTTTACTGGGTGAAACGAAAGATATCCCCCGACCAGACACAGAAGATTGCCGAACTCGATCTGGAGGGGGTGTTTATGCTTCAGGAACCGAAGCGCTTTTATCCGCACCGGGAACTTGCCGGTCATATTCTCGGTTTTGTGGATATCGATTCCGAGGGAAGGGGTGGAGTCGAGCGTGCCTACAATGACTGTCTCCTCGGTTCGGCACGGAGTCTTTCATGGAAGCGGGATGCAAAGGGGAAACGGATTTATCTCAATAACAACATGACGGACAGCCCCGAGATGGGCACCTGCAACCTGATTTTGACGATCGACAGCAAGATCCAGTACATCACGGAATTGCAGCTCCAGGAGGCGGTCGACAAGAACCGCGCCCAGGGTGGAACGGCCATCGTGATGGACCCCCGGTCCGGTGAAATACTGGCGATGGCCAACTATCCGCACTTCAACCCCAATGCGGTGTCGCAGTCGACCTTCGACATGCGGCGCAACAGGGCGATCACCGACTGTTTCGATCCGGGGTCCGTCTTCAAGCCCTTCGTGGCGGCGGCGGCCCTGGAGGATGGCGTGGTGCGGGAGACGGATCTCTTTGATTGCGAGAACGGGGCCTATCGGATTGGACGGAGGGTAATACACGAAGCGCAGATGAAAAAACATCAGGAACTGACGCTTCCCGAGATACTCAAGTATTCGAGCAATATTGGGATTGCAAAGGTTGCCGAAGAAGTAGGAAAGGAACGCCTCTACCACTATATCACGCAATTCGGTTTCGGATCGAAAACGGGCATCGACATGCCCGGTGAAATCCGGGGAATTGTGCGAAAACCGAAATACTGGCGGTCCATCGATTTTGCGAATACCGCCTTTGGGCAGGGGATTTCGGTGACGGCGCTGCAGCTTGCCACCGCCATGTCGGCCATTGCCAACGACGGGGTGTTGATGAAACCGCATGTTGTCAGGGGTCTGGTTGACCAGGACGGGCGTGTTCTCAAGGAATATGCGCCGCAGCCCGTCCGCCGCGTTGTTTCACCGGTGACGGCGCAGCGGATGAAGGCGATTCTGACGAATGTGGTTGAGAGTGAGGACGGAACAGGACGGCGCGCACGGATCGACGGTGTTCACGTTGCCGGGAAGACGGGGACTTCCCAGAAATTCGACAAGGATGCCGCCAGCTATTCCTCCCGAAAAGTAATGGCGTCCTTTATCGGATTCTTCCCGGCCGATAACCCTCAGATGCTGATTCTCGTCGTTCTCGATGAACCGTCAATCAACCGGTGGGGCGGCGTTGCCGCGGCTCCCGTATTTCGTCATATTTCTGAAAAGATAATGCGGTGTTCCGACAGGGATATTGAAATAAACCGGGTCGTCGCAGAGCAGGAAGACCCCGGAGCGGACATCCTCAGGATCGCGTCGGCGGACGCGGTGGCAGACCCCGGCAGATGGGACGGCGACGGTCTGCCCGATTTCAGCGGTATGTCGGTACGGGACGTGTTGCGATTGTCGAGGACTATGGGTGTCGAGATCAAAATTGCGGGAAGTGGCTGGGCCGTCCGGCAGAACCCGGCGGCAGGCAGCCCGCTTGACGGGCTCACCGTCTGCGCTGTTTCCTTTTACGGGGGATTTTAAAGGATCTTTCGATATGGAACTGGAGCGTTTGATCGAGGCAATTGAAATAATGGAAGTTTCCGGTGACATATCGGGTGATGTCGCCGACATATGCTATGATTCCCGCCAGTGCACCGAAAAGGCCCTCTTTGTCGCCGTACCGGGGCTTCAGACCGACGGCCATGATTTTGTCGATGACGCCCTTCAACGTGGTGCGCGCTATATCGTGCATGAACGTGACCTGAAATACCGGCCGGGGTGCACCTTTCTCAAGGTTGCCGATTCCAGGCACGCCCTTGGCGTCCTGGGAAAGGTATTTTTCGGCGATCCATCGGAATCGCTCTGCCTGATCGGTGTGACCGGCACAAACGGCAAGACGACGGTGACCTATCTCCTGGAATCGGTCCTGAAGATGGCGGGCGTAAAGGCCGGTGTAATCGGGACGGTGAATTACCGGTATGCCGACAGGACCCTTCCGGCACCCCATACGACACCGGAATCCATCGAATTGCAGAAGATACTGCGTGAAATGGCCGATGCCGGCGTTACCCACGTGGTGATTGAAGTTTCGTCTCACGCGATCGACCTGCACAGGGTTGATGACTGTTCCTTCGATCTGGGAATATTTACCAATCTCTCTCAGGACCACCTCGATTACCATCACTCGATGGAAGAATACTTTCTCACCAAAAAAAATTCTTCCGTGAACACCTGAAGGATGCGGTAAAGGTGATAAACGGCGATGACCCCTGGGGACAACGCATCCTCGAGGAGACGGAAGG
>CAYTUH010000205.1:0-5365 GCA_964441165.1 uncultured Syntrophaceae bacterium | reverse complement strand
CTCTATCCATTCAAGGGATTCAATGTCGAGGTGATTGGTCGGTTCGTCGAGGAGCAGCACCGTCGGTTCCATGAGAAGGAGTTTTGCCAGTTCGATGCGCATGTGCCACCCGCCACTGAATTCTTCGGTCCGGCGGCGGAGGTCGTGGTCGCTGAAGCCGAGACCGAAGAGAATCCGCTTGATCCGGGTCTCGCGATGATAGGCGTCGCCCTGTTCGAGCGCCGTCTGCGCCGTTTCGAGTTCACGCATCAGTTCGTTGATCCGGGAGGACTCCAGGGCACCCGTTTCGGTGAGATTCCTGATTTCGTTGCCTATTTCTTCGATTCGCTCATTCAGGGAGGTAAGGGTGGCAAAGACGGTTTCCACTTCATCGTAGAGCGTCATTCCCTCGTGGTAGACCCCGTCCTGGGGGAGGTACCCCGTGGTGGAATACCGGGATTTCCGGATGATGCCGGCATCGGCTTCGATCTGCCCCGCCATGATCTTCATCAAGGTCGATTTGCCGGCGCCGTTCGAGCCCACAATGGCGATGCGATCACCGTCACCGACCTGCAGGGAAAAGTCTTTGAAAAGGATGGCCCTTCCGAACTGTTTTGATATATTATTCAGTGTAATCATATGGTTTGTTGCTCTGGCGCCACTCCGTGCTCTCGGATGATTCGCTCTGCGGGGGTAGATCTCCTGTGCCCCCGGGCCGATCCCATACGTTCGATGCGAGCGGCTCACGGGAACAGAGCGGTCACGATTTTTCCACCCGGCCTGATGGTGCCTGACGTACCATTAAAACCGGGAAAAGGTCAATTGCTCCGTTGCGCAAAAAAAGGTATGTATCCGGTGTAATGTTTTCTTCCGTGCCGGTCCCTCAGGACCAGGTACCCCGTTATCGTCCATTCAGAGGAAGGGAGACGGATGCAATGAATGCCCGACGGTTGGAGCAACAGATAACCTTTATACTGGAAATCGACAAACTGAAAAAAGTCCTGCGTCAGACCGTGCTTACCGATGGGTCCCGCCAGGAAAACTCCGTGGAACATTCCTGGCATATCGCGATAATGGCGCTTGTCCTTATGGAATACGCACAAGGTAGTCCTCTCGATCTCTTGCGCGTGGTGAGCATGCTGCTCATCCACGATCTCGTCGAAATCGATGCCGGTGATACGTGCTGCTACGACGGGGAAGGGACAAAGGATCAACGGGACCGGGAAATCCGGGCTGCCGACCGTCTATTCAAGCTGCTTCCTCCCGACCAGGCAGGGCAGATTCGGACTCTCTGGGACGAATTCGAAGAGGGCACGACACCGGAAGCCCGTTTTGCCGCCGCACTTGACCGGCTTCAACCCCTTCTTCACAATTATTCCACAAATGGAATAATGTGGCGGAAGCACGGAATAGACAAGGGCCAGGTCGTGGCCCGCAACGATTTCATCGCTGACGGGGCGCCCGATTTATGGGATTTTGCCGCGTACCTGATCGATGATGCCGTGGACAAGGGAATCCTTGCCGAATAGCACCGTCCCGGGGGCTTTCGACAGCCTCTGCGGAACAGGGGCTTTTATCCCCCGGCAGTCTGGGGGAAGGCCGTGTTTGCATAAAGATATTCCACTTTTTCCTTGTGCTTCAACTCCTCGTTGGCCATTTTCAGCAGCAATTCCTTCGCCGTGCCGTCGGGATGCAGATCGGCCAGCGCACGGTAGAAATTATGTGATTTCAACTCGCGATGTGCCGCGATGAGATAGGCTTCCTTGCTGTCCAGGCGCTCTTCCGCATCAGGCTCGTCGAGGTGCTCGGCGATTTTGTAATCCACGACATTGCTCATGCGCAGCGTATCGGGGCCGACCGTGCCGGCGCGATATCCCTCCAGAAACTCCTTGTGCTTGAGCTCTTCCTTCGCCAGGAACTGCAGCGTCTCCTTGGCGGTTTTCTCGCCGACTTTTTCCGCCAGCTTTGTATAAAAGTCATGAGCCGCTTCTTCACGCTCGATGGCGATATCGATGAGATTCCCCAGGTTTTTTTCACTCATCATCCTGTCCTCCTTTTAATAATGGTTATGTTTCAAGAGTATGAAGAGGAATGATCGAGACGCAGACCGGTGCGTTCATACTATACAAAAAGCAGATGGCCGTCAATTTATTGGTGTGGCGGTGATCTGCCGATCACGCGTCGGGGTAGCGGGGATTGAACTGGGAGATGATACAAGTGCGCGTCTTTTTTATCAGTTCGTCGATGGTTTCGAAGGTATACCTTCCTGTGTCGATGGGATCGCCTACCACCACCTCGATGGGACCGGGCCGAAAGACGGAACACTTTTTCGGGAGCACTTTCCTGCTTCCGTTCACGGTGACGGGCAATATGGGGAATCCCGTATCGAGTGCCGTGACAAAGCCGCCCTTCTTGAAGGGGTGGATCGCACCGTCCGGTGATCGCGTTCCCTCGGCAAAAAACATGATACTGGTGCCGGGCGGGAGGCGGCGTACGCCCGCGTCGATGCTCTCCACCGCCTTTTCACGGTTCGAGCGGTCGATAAATATGTTTCGCGAGGCATAGAGGGCGTATCCGAAAAGCGGTATGTGCCGCAATTCTTTCTTGATAATCCAGCGGAACTGGATACCGAGCTGGGTGACCAGTGCCAGAATGTCGAAATGTGACTGGTGATTCGCGATAATGATGAGGGATTGTCCGATGGGAATTTTTTCCCTGCCGCGAATGGTGGGTCGCACCCAGGTCACCGTCAGCATGATCCATGCCCAGGCCCTGGAAATGGTAAAGGCCAGGTTTCCCGTGCTGCTCATGGCTGCCGCCAGCGTCATGGGCAAAAACAACAGAATCGATGCGAAGGCCATCCAGAAGCAGGCCCAGAGGATCTTGACTCTGCCGATGAGAAATTCCATTGACGAATGCCTCCTCTGTCGGCCGGTTCGTGCGAAGGTGACCGGATAAGGGTCCTCCCGTCAATGGGGAGCAATCCTACAATCCCCCTCTTTCGAAGAAATGGGGATAGTAGACCTTGAATTCCGCTATAATCTTTTCAAGGGGAAGATCGGCATGGGATCCGTAGTCATGGACGTATTCCATATGCCTGCCTCCCTTCTGATCGTATTCATGAAAAATGGAATCGTGGACGCCGTCGAATTCGAGCGGTCGGACCTGAAACCGCCTGCAGAGTTTCCGGTCGAAGGTAGGTGTCGCCTTAACCCATTTCCCCTCCAGGTAGAGTTCGTTGTAGCCGTGGAAGACGAAAAGATCCGTCTTCATCAGCTCTATGAGCCGTTCCGAGGCCAGATGGTTTCGCACCGTGGCAAATCGCAGCCGGGCCGGAATCCCGAGCACGCGGCATGCAGCCGCCAGGACCAGCGCCTTTTCGACACACCAACCCTCCCCTTTTGCAAGGACGGTGCTGGCGTTGAACCGCTCCGGTGAAAGGTCGATCTGATAAGGATTGTAGCGGATGCCGTCACGAACGGCATAGAAGAGCGCGATCGCGCGATCAACAGACATCTTTTTCCCCTGCGTCATTGCGTGGGCAAAGTTGATGATCGTTGGCTCATCGCTGTTGATGAACCGTGTGGGGCACAGATAGATATCAAAGGCCTCCTCGCGGGTTTTCATTACAGACACAAGACCTCTCTGCGTAGAGTTATTGACGGAGTTCAAAATCAACGCGGCTCTCAGGTACCGAATCACGTTTTACCGGTGCGCGGGCATCCGGTTCCAGAAGGAAGAGCCGTTCCCTGGCAATCACTCCCGAACGAAGCAACTGGTCACGCACCGTTGAGGCTCGCGCATAGGCAAGGTTGCGGAGCGTCTCATTGGCCACGGTTACGCTCTGCCGCAACGCCTCCTCGATTTCATCGATCGTCGCAGGTGGCGTTCCTTCCGGTGGTGCCTCGGCTTCGTAGGCCAGCCGTGCATAGGTTTCATATTCTTCCGGCAGCACGACCGTTGCCTCAATCGGTTGCGGTTGCAATCCCTGAACAACGAGAGACTTCTGTTTTGCCGCCTTGATTTTTTTGAGCAGTTCCCCGTTCCGGATATGCGCCACATCCCCTTCCATATCCACGTGTCCGATGATTTCAAGGTTCAGAGACGGTCGCTCGTAGAGGGCCTGTTCGAGCAGGGCCAGTTTTTTCGCTGCGGCATCACTCAGGTCCCCGCTGCCATGATCAAATACCACATAGCCGAGTTCCTCGCCGCCGCCGGCGATACTTCCCAGCAGGGCGAAGGGGGAGGCGACGGCCTTCTCGATTATGTTGGTGATAATCTTGATAATGAAGTATCCGATACCGAATTCCGGATCATCAAGACTCCCGGAAACAGGGACGTCAAGGTCGATATCTCCCTCCCGGTTCCGCAGGAGTGACACGGCGAGCCCCACGGGCAGGTTAATGGCGCCGGGACTCTCTACCTTGTCTCCCAGGAAAAACTGATCGAAGAGGATTTTGTTTTGCGAGTCCAGGATGCCGTTGTTGATCTTGTATTCCAGGTTGAGAAAAAGCTTCCCCTTGTCGATACCATGGCCGATGAATTTTTTCGTATAGGGGGTGAGGGTGCTCAATTCGAGGTTTTCGGACACCAGCGTGAGATCGGCATAGAGATCTTTGTGCAGGGGATTGATGGTGCCCTTGAGCGAGAGGGAGACTGTTTTGTTCAGGGTACCGGAGATTGATACGTCGGCGGGCTTTATCTCCTGTGAGGAAATGGCTGACAGGGTTCCCGTGACATCGGTGAGTTGCGCCGAATAAGAGGGTTGTATGGAACGATCCGTGAAATCGAGCCGGCCTTCCTGCAGGCTCGTCGAGCCGATTTCTATCACGGTGAAGAAAGGCGTTTTCTCCCTGCCTTCGACCACGGTCTGTGCGACTGACGGCTCCGGCGGTTCGGGTGGGGCGGAGGCTTTTTTGCCAAAAAGGGTAAGGACGTTGAGTCTCCCATTTTCATGGATTGTCAGGAGGGAATAGACGTCGGAGAGCGAGATGCCGCCAATGGTGAGATGGTGAGGAGTATAGCTGAAGTCGAGATCGTCGATGGCGAGAGACGCAAAGGAGAAAAGCTCCTCTCCCGTTTCCCTGTCAACGGACGAAAAATCAGTGAGCGTCACATCGGCTGAGGCTCGAAGTTCGAGGGGCTTCTCCGGAAACCGGCTGACCTGTATCGCTCCCTCGAGGGAAAGGGCGCCGTCCCTGATGGTGAGGGCCATGGTTTCCCCGATGTAAGGCTGCAGGGGCGGGAGGTGAAACCTGCCGACAGTGAAGGCAAGGTTCCCCAGAAAGGGCTTCATGCCCAGTGTGCCTTCCGCGGAGAAGGTCCCTCCCGTCGGTTCCGTGAAGGAGACCGCAATCCGGCTGGTGCTGCCCGGCACAGTGGAAAA
>CAYTUH010000204.1:0-5371 GCA_964441165.1 uncultured Syntrophaceae bacterium | reverse complement strand
TTGATGGGACAAAGATGTCGGAAATTGCGGCCAAGGCAGATGTCTCGGAGGGGACAATATATGAATATTTCAAAAACAAAGAGGATCTCCTCTTATCGATCCCGGCCAAGCATTTTTTGCGTCATTCGAGCCTGATTTCAAACGCTTTTAAAATCAAAGAACCAAAAACGAAACTTACGAGATTGATTCGTGAAATTTTCAGCAATTTTCTGGCAAACAGGAATTTCCTGAAGTTGTTCCTTCTCGAAATACAGTTTCAACGGCGTTTTTACGAATCGAAAGCATATGATGAGTTCAAAACTTATTTTAAAGTGATAGAAGATATAATCGATGAAGGAAAGGCGAGTGGCGTTTTTCGCCAGGATGCAAATGCTCGTGTGTTCCGTAATATGCTCATAGGAACTTTCAGCCATCTCGCACTCCGTTGGACGATTATTAGCCGCAACAGAGAATACGTGAATGATATAATGGATGAAATTGAACAAGTGATAAGCTTGATGACATCAGCCATAAAGGCAAATAGATAATTATTTCAACAGAGCATTTATTTCCACACGCATTACAATCAGGGCAGAAGTATTTTTGAAATTTCTAATCTTCTACTCTCTTTGATCTGAATCGTCCTCAAAATTCCTTTCTACACAACCATCAGGTTGGACGGCTACATGAAAAACAAAATTCTGATAATCGACAGTATGAGCCGGCGGAAAAAGTCGATGAGGGGGTTCAGGGCACCGAGATAGAGTAATCCGATGATGATGAAAAACCCGTAGGGTTCAAGCCGCGCGAGGGCATACTGAAGACGAGGGGAGAGAAAGCCCATGAGAATCTTGGACCCGTCGAGGGGCGGAATCGGGATCAAATTGAAGGCCGCCAGGATGATGTTGATCTGGGCCATATAGTAGAGCATCGTCGCGGCGACGCCCTGCGAGGAAGGCGAAAAGACCCGAAGCAGGAAGAGCGCCGCGAAAGCGAGCAATATGTTGACGATAATGCCCGCCGACGAAACCAGGATCACTCCTTTCCGCCGTTCACGGAGATTGGCGAAATTGACGGGCACGGGCCGCGCCCAGCCGAATCCGAAGATAAAGAGCATGAGCGTCCCCAGGGGATCGAGATGCTTCAACGGATTGAGGGTCAACCGGCCCAAGGATTTGGCCGTGGGATCCCCCATTCGGTACGCAACCCACCCGTGGGCCAGCTCATGAAGAATAACTGAGTAGAGGAGCGGCAGGGCAGTGAGAAGAAAGCTCAGCGGATCCTTAATAAGAAAATCGATTAACCCCATCCATCGGTACCTCTCTGTCGATAATAGCGGGCCGGATCGTCACGGGAACCGCATCTTGCCCATGCTACGAGGGTATCGCCGCGCCCATTCTCCGCAGGGCCTCACGGAGGAGCGGCCGGGGGCAGCCGAAGTTGAGCCGCACAAACCCCTCCGTTCCGAAGTACCGGCCGTCGGAGAGGCCCACGCCGGCCTCCTCGAAGGCCGCGACGGCATCGTCCAGGCCGGTCTGCCGGGTGTCGATCCAAGCCAGGTAGGTCGCTTCCACATGATGCATGGAAATCCCCGGTATTCCCCGGACAAAGGCTTCGACACAATCCCGGTTTTTCCCGAGATAGTCGAGGAGCGCCTCGTGCCAGGACCGGCCGTCCCGGTAGGCGGCAAGGGCCGCCGTATATCCCAGCGCATTGACGTGCGGCACGATTCCCGCCATGGCGGCAACACACTTCCTGCGCAGGTCCCTGTCGGCGATGATCGCGAAGGAACAGCCGAGTCCCGGTATATTGAAGGTCTTGCTGGGGGCCATGAGTGTGATGGTACGTCTTTCAATTTCCGGACTCAGGACCGCCGTGGGAATGTGTTGTTTCTCCTCATCGAGTACCAGTTCGCAATGGATCTCGTCGGAACAGATCACCAGGTCGTGCCGATCACAGATGGCGGCCAGAGAAAGGAGTTCCTCCCGGGAAAAGACTCGTCCCGCCGGGTTGTGGGGGCTGCAGAGCAGCAGAAGCCGGGTCGCCGGGGTCAGGGCTCCCTCCAGCTCGTCGGGATCGATGTGCCAGTATCCGTTACTTTCCACCAGTGGAACCGTGATAATCCGCCGTGACGCATGCTTCGGCGCGCTGAGGAAGGGCGGGTAGATGGGTACGGTTGTCACGACCTCATCCCCGGGATCTCCCACGGCCCGACAGGCGACGTTGATCCCCGTCACCAGGCCCGGCAGCCAGACAATCCATTCTCGATCGATTTCCCATCCATAACGTGATGCCATCCGCGCCACCACCACATCGACCAGTTCGTCGGGCACAATAGTATAGCCGAAGATCCCATGGTCAACATGTTCATGGAGGACCTCCACGATGGCCGGCGACACGGGAAAGTCCATGTCGGCCACCCAGAGAGGAATAATATCCTTTCCTTTGTAGAGATCCCACTTCAGGCTGTGGGTGCCCCGCCGATCAACGGGCCGGTCGAAATCGAAGCTCATGCCTTCTCCGTCTCCCCGTTCGAATTTCTCTTTTCCCATGGGCATCTTTTACCGGTTTTCAGCGGGAAAGTACAGCATCATCCCTTTCAGGACGATCACACACATCCCGCCGGAGGCGTATCGCGCCCGTCAAGAGGTGGGGCAGGTGGACCTGGACAGAACCGGGAACCCGTAGTAGACTGCACGATCATACTTCAGCCGAGGACATGGATATGCAGATCGAGATAATCGGCACGGAATCTCTTGGCGTGCGCGGTTTATGTACGATGGTCACGGCGGCGGATCGCAGGATCCTGATTGATCCCGGCATTGCCCTCGGATACAGACGCCGGGGCAAGCTGCCCCACCCCTTTCAGATATATGTGGGCGTAAAGGTGCGCGCTCGTATCATTGAAGCCCTTGAAACCGCTACCGATGTGGTCATCAGCCATTATCACGGCGATCACATTCCACTCCTTGACGCCAATCCCTTCCAGTTGAATCTGCGTGCCGCTGTTGATGCCTCTCGAAACACCCGTTTCTGGTGCAAATCACCCGAATATCCCCTCGACAGAATATCCCTGCGTTACAACGACCTGTCACGAACCCTGGGTCGGCAGCTTCCTGTCGTCGAAGGCACCGGTGATGATCTGATGACCTTTTCAACTCTGCATCCCCACGGCGAATGGGGCAACGGCCTGGGTACGATCATGATGACGCGTTTTGACGACGGGAACGATACCTTTGTCCACGCATCGGACATACAGCTTCTCGATGACGGAGCGGTCCTGCAGATTCTCGAATGGGCGCCAAAGACGGTCCTCCTTTCGGGACCCCCCTTGTACCTCGAGCACCTTTCCGCCGCGCAGGAGGAACGGGCACGACGGAACGCAGGGCTGCTCGCCGGCGCCACAGCCATCGACACCCTCATCATGGACCATCATCTCCTGCGATCGGAAGTGGGCTGTCACTGGCTTGACGATCGCGCGTCGGAAGCACGGTGCAGAATTATCTGCGCTGCCGACTTCATGGGCCGTGACAGACTTTTTCTTGAATCGTGGCGAGACCGTCACTATCGCGAGGCACCGGTACCGGAAGGGTGGCATGAACGCTATACCGAAGGAACGATCGATATTGAAACCTGGAACCCCCGTCATTGCCATAAGCACCACTTTGCACGGGCGGAAAACATATCCGGAGCCACTTCGCCCGCCGGGCAGTCTTCAAAGGTCCCTTCCACGCCTTTCCCCACCAATGATGACGCCCTTTCATCTGCAAGAGAGAGATTCAAGGCAAAGGAGCCTCCTTCGTAGGGTCTATTTGTTTGATATCAATGTCAAAGTTGCCTATAAAAAAGAGCAGGCACTTTTAGAAAGAGTGTGGTATAAGCCCCCCGTGATCTGACAGCAGGTCACCAAAAACATTTGATTCTTGTTGTGAACATTCCCCGGGGTTGCCGGGCTTATTGAAGCCGCGCCTTTTGTTGCAGCAGATCCTCTCATACACAGAGTAAGAGTCGTATCTTGACGTACAGAAGGAATATGCGACACAGAGGATTTGTCAACATGAAGGCAGGAGCATCGCCATCTCGACACCACTGCTGAAGACAGAAACAGATACTGGGCTCTCAGTCCCGCATTCCGTCCGGTTCGCCGTCAAGTCGGCGTTCCACACCCTTGCTGCGGGCAGGACACATCTCCTCACTCTCGTACCCACGACTTCCCGGAAATTGGTCTTGCAGGCATTTACGGTGCAATAGGTTTTTACCGGACGGCCCTGCCATTCAATGAAATCCGAAACGGTCACCTTACAGGAACACCATCCCTCACCATACTGTGGGAAAGGTCCTGACGATACCGGCACCTCAAGGACATGGTCAGAATGATAATGAGACACAAGGAGTCACCGTTATGGCACAATTTATGTATCGATTAAAGATATTGGCACAGATCCTGGCATGGACCGCCCTGTTTGCTTTTTTTGCGGGGCTCGCTATCGTGACGCTCTCGGGAGCACAATCGCTCCCCTACCCTGGGTACGTCCAGAAGGACCGTCTCCGGCATGAACCGGCTCTCCTGAAGGAGGCCCCGGCGAGTAGTATCCCCGAATCGATGATGGGCGCCTCCATCGGCACGGCCTGGCCTATCGAATCCGGTTTCGTGATCACGAACAACCACGTCGTCGTGGACAGCAGCGACGTAACGCTTGTAGACAGATCGGGGAGGGAACTCAGGGCCTGGGCCGTCCTCAGGGATGAAATGAACGACATTGCCTTTCTTGAAGTCGACGACGTGCGACAGCTTCCTCCCGCACTGCCTCTGGCGGGCGAGACGGCCGATGTCGGTTCAAAAGTGTTTACCATCGGATTTCCTCGTATCGATGTGATGGGGATATCGCCGAAGGTTACTGAGGGAGAGATTTGCCGGCTGGAGGGCCTTAACGACGATGCCGCGAGCTATCAAACCACGGTGCCCATTCAACCGGGAAACAGCGGGGGCCCACTGATCAATATGCAGGGAGAAGTCGTCGGTGTCGTCAAATCAATGATCGGCTACCGGGATGAAGAAGAGGGGAAACTCTATATACTGGAAAAGGCCAGCTGTGCTCTGAAAATCGGAGAAATGAAAGACCTTTTCGGCCATCTGCCCCAGGGCCGTGAGCGCCTGCAGACGCTGCCGAGTCGCCGGGATCATGTGGCGGCGCTCTTTGAACGCATACAACGTTCCATGCTGATTGTCGTCGCGCGATAAGTCAAGGGGAAGGCCCTCCTGCATCACGGTTCTCATGGCCGACATGACGGCCGGTTTCGCGTCACGGCCGCTGTGATCCATTTTGTGCAAGACTCCATGGCAAGGGGGTCCGGCCATGGAGCCTTGCAACGGCCGCACATTACTGAAGCC
>CAYTUH010000203.1:3353-5378 GCA_964441165.1 uncultured Syntrophaceae bacterium | reverse complement strand
CTGTGCAGCGTACCTGAAGTACGTCTCACTCCTCAGGGTTTGCGCGCCTTGCATTTGAAGCTTTTTACTGTGCCATCGACTACTTTTTGCGAGTGTATCAATGAATAATCATATCGAGAAAAAGGTCGGTGAAATCCTGCAGGCGGATATCCCGCTTGTGAAGCGGCCCTACGAGGTGATCGGCATGCGGGTGGGGATAAGTGAAAAGGAGACGATTGATATAGTCCGGGACTTGAAAGACAGGGGATTCATCAGAAAGGTCGGTGCCATCGTCAGGCACCGCAAGGCCGGCTATGGGATCAATGCCATGGTCGTCTGGGCGGTTCCCGGAGAAAGGGTGGAGGAGATCGGGCAGAAGCTTGCGTCCTTTCAGGCCGTTTCGCACTGTTACGAACGAACTCCCGCATTCGAAGGCAAATACACGGTATTTTCCATGATTCACGCCGGCGAAGGCGATTTGAATCTGCTGATTGATGGAATATCACGTGAAATAGGAATAGATGACTTTCTGATTCTTGCTACAGAGGAAGAATTCAAGAAAAGCAGCATGGAGTTTTTTTAATGAAAAGAGACGCTTCATCCTTATTTGAGGAGGCCGGCCGGTATATGCCGGGTGGAGTGAACAGTCCGGTGCGTGCCTGTGGATCGGTTGATGCGGAACCGCTTTTTATTGCGCGGGCTTCCGGTTCACGGATATATGATGCGGACGACAGGGAGTATGTGGATTATGTCTGTTCATGGGGGCCCATGATAGCGGGTCACGCCCATCCGCAGGTGGTCAAGGCATTGAGGGAGGCGATAGAAAAGGGGACAAGTTACGGCGCGCCGACGGAACTGGAAATCGAGATGGCACGCCGCATCGTCGAGGCATTCCCATCCATTGATATGGTGCGCATGGTCAACTCCGGCACCGAGGCGACCATGAGCGCTATTCGCCTTGCCCGGGGCTATACGGGGCGCAAAAAAATACTCAAGTTCGAGGGGTGTTATCACGGCCACGTCGATTCTCTCCTGGTGAAGGCCGGTTCGGGCCTTGCCACCCTTGCAATTCCCGGAAGTCCCGGTGTGCCCGAAGAACTCGCCGGGCTGACCGTTACGGTCCCCTATAATGATGACGCACTCTTCGAGGCAGCCCTGGCTGCCCATGGTGATGATATTGCGTGTGTGATCGTAGAACCCGTTGCGGGAAACATGGGTGTGGTGCTGCCACGTCCCGGGTTCCTCAAGACAATCAGGGATCGTACCCGCGAAAAGGGAATCGTTCTCATATTTGATGAAGTCATCACGGGCTTTCGTGTTAGCTACGGCGGCTATCAAACCCTTATTGATATTGATCCCGATCTGACCTGCCTCGGTAAAATCATCGGCGGCGGACTTCCCGTCGGCGCCTTCGGCGGCAGGCGCGAAATAATGGAGCATCTGGCCCCTCTCGGACCCGTCTATCAGGCGGGGACGCTTTCTGGGAATCCCCTGGCAATGGCGGCAGGCATTGCGACACTGGATATCCTCAGAGCATCCGACGTATACGGTGCACTCGATCAGAGCGCCGCCCGTCTCTGCGCTGAAATGGGGGAACGCTTCACAGAGAGGAAAATTCCCCATACCGTCAACAGGATCGGTTCGATGTTTACACTCTTTTTCAATCCCGGTCCTGTCTCGAATTTCACCGAGGCCTCCCGGAGCGATACGGGGCTCTTTGCCCGATACTACCAGGGCATGCGAAACGAGGGTGTCTATATCGCGCCGTCACAATTCGAATGTTCATTTCTTTCACTCAGCCACACCGACAAAGACATCGAACTGACTGTCAGCGCCTGTGAACGTGTCATCGCGAACCTGTCACAACAATGACGTTCCATGCGTGCGGGATGCCCGGAAGCGTTATCGCCGCACGCTTTTGTTTTGACAGAGATTCACTGTTGTTATATACGTCTACGACTGTGTGAAATCAAAAAAAGTCCTATGGTTATAGAAACGTGACCTTATTGCGTGTACGGTGGTGATATGGTCGAGCAAGGTTGCGGG
>CAYTUH010000203.1:0-3336 GCA_964441165.1 uncultured Syntrophaceae bacterium | reverse complement strand
AGGTGCAACGTGGCATGGCGGACTGCCCACGCATACATCCTGCCATTGATCATGATTCCTTACTGTCCTGCTGCGGGCGCTGTGGTCCCTTCCTTCGTCGTTTCTGTAATCGAGAGGGCGGAGCTGTATAAATAAAAAAGGGGTGATTTTATGGTTCTCAAGGATGTGTACCAGGAAAAGTCGGTTAGTGGGCATCAGGAACAACCTGTTTCCGTTGCACCGTCGGGTGAAGTTTTTCCTCTCCCCCAGGAAGCGGATTACGTAAAGGAATTGAAAAACCTTGAAGAACTCGTGGAGACGCACCGGTCGAGCGGCCGCGAAATCGTGGTGGTGATGGGGGTCGGTTTTGTCGGTGCGGTGATGGCGGGAGTCGTCGCCGATTCCGTTGACCGAAAGACGGGTGAACCGAACAAGTTTGTTATCGGCATGCAGCGTCCGTCACAACGATCATACTGGAAGATTCCCTATATTAACAGGGGCGTTGCTCCCGTAGAGGCGGAAGATCCCGAAGTGGCCCCCATGATCGAGCGCTGCGTGCGTGAAAAGAAAACTCTGGTGGCAACCTATACCTTCGACGCACTTGCACTGGCCGATGTGGTGGTGGTTGACGTTCAGTGTGACTACTTCAAGGAAACACTGGGAGACGTGCGGGAAGGGCATGCCGAAATCGCAGCCCTTGAAGAAAGCCTTCAAATCATCGGCGAGAAAATCAGCCCCGACTGCATGGTGCTGATCGAAACCACCGTTCCCCCGGGCACCACCGAATACATTGCCTATCCGATCATGAAGAAGGCCTTCGAGAAACGGGGCCTCGCCGACCGGGAACCTCTGCTGGCACACTCCTTTGAGCGGGTCATGCCGGGGCGTGAATATGTGTCGTCGATACGGGACTTCTGGCGCGTCTGCAGCGGCATCAACGACGAGGCACGCAGTCGGGTCACGGCATTTCTCTCCGACGTCCTCAATGTAGAGAAATTTCCTCTCACCGTACTTGATCGCCCCATGGAGAGCGAAACCTGTAAAATTGTGGAAAACTCCTATCGCGCCACCATTCTTGCATTCCTTCATGAGTGGAGCCTCTTTGCGGAACGGAACGGCGTGGATCTGATCAAGGTCATGAAAGCGATAAAGGTCCGTCCCACTCATTCGAACATGATATTCCCGGGGCCGGGAATCGGAGGATACTGTTTGCCGAAGGACGGCGGTCTCGGAGTATGGTCCTATCATACGCTCATGGGCTTCGATGACGACATTTTTCAGATCACCCCCGTGGCGATTGATATCAACGATACCCGTTCGCTGCACGTGGCGGAACTGGTGCGCGATGCCCTGCGGAACATGAGTAAAATTGTCGCCGCATCCAAGATTACGATTTTGGGTGCCTCATACCGTGAAGATGTGGGTGATACCCGTTACAGCGGGTCTGAAATAATTGTGCGCAAGCTGACGGAGATGGGTGCCGAGGTGGAAGTGCACGACCCCTATGTCAAGCACTGGTGGGAGTTCGAGAAACAGGATACCTACCCGGCGCCCGGACATTCCTGGGCGCGGTTTTTCAGAAACCAGGAGAAATTGACGGAGCTTCGCATTCATGAAGATATTCCCGGTGCCCTCAAAGAGGCCGATGCCGTCGTACTTGCCGTGAGACACGAGGAATACCTTAAATTAACGCCCGATCAAATCTTTGAAATGGTGGGCCGGCCCTGCGCCGTCATTGATTGTTTCGGTATCCTCGACGACGACGGCATTCGCCGGTTCTTCGAACTCGGATGCGAAGTAAAAGGCCTCGGCCGGGGACATATGAAGAGGATAAAGGATTCCGTTGTTTTGAAAAAATAGCTGTCAGCTGTCAGCATTCAGTAAAAAAAACAAAAGCAGATTGCCACGACCGCCGGGGGCGGTCTCGCAATGACAGACAGTACAGTAAGTACAGTTTCAAGTTTCAAGTTCAAGGTTTAAAGTTGCCCGCCCTTTGCGGGGCGATTTGTTACTCAGGGACTCTGGCACTTTTCTTTCCTCTGTGCCTTTGTGCCTGTTTTCTTTACCAATCCTTAATCCTGAATTAGTGGAGTTAAAATATGCACCTGCACATGCCGCACCGTGATGATGAAATTGAGTTAATCGACCTCTTGCGGGTCCTCTGGAAATGGAAGTGGATGATCGTGGCGGGGACGTTGCTCTGTGCGATCATTGCCGCGGTGATCAGCCTGCAGCTGCCGCAGGTGTATCAGGTAGACATGATCATTGAACCCGGTATTATCGGTGTCGACAGCAAGGGGGATTTCATTTACGTCGATTCTCCCGACAATATGAGCCGCAAAATCAATGAACAGGCCTACAACAAACGGATTCTAAGGCACATGAATATAGATGCTGCTAAATATCATTTCACATTCAAGGCGGCCATCGACAGCAAGCGGCACTCGCACCTGGTACATCTTACCTCCGAATGGGTGCATGAGAGAATTGCAACGGGTTTGATGGCGATGACCCATCTCAATTATTTCCTGTCCCGTGACTATGAGCCGATCATCAAGCACAAGAAAGCCTACTATGACAAACTGATCACCGTGAAACAGAACGCCATCGCCGACGTGGAACGGCAGCGGAAGGACATCGACCAGCAGATCCTTCAGAAAAAGAACGATATCGGGGCGAAGAAGCGGGAGATGGAACTTAAAAAGGAGTCCATAAAGGCCATCGGTGTGCGGGTCAATGAATTGATCGATGAAACAAGGAATATCAAAGACAATACGGAAAGGCTGGTACAAGAACGGAACCAGATGTTGAAAGACAGAAAGGCGGCCGATGACATCTCGATGCTTCTCTATACCACCACGATTCAGCAGAATGTTGCCTATTTCAACGATTTGAATACGCAAATTTATGATCTGCGGGCGAGCGAAAAACAGATTGAAACCCAAATCAACTCGATTCTGGGCGAAATAGAGGGGTTTGCCACCGACATTGAACGACTCCGGCTGCAGAAGGAAGAGGGGCTGCAGACGAAAGTGAATGATCTGAACGCGGAAGTTGAAACCCTGAAACTTGAAAAGGGTTTGATTGAGAATGTACGGGTCATCCAGGAACAGGAAGTCTCGGCGCATCCCGTGAAGCCGAAGAAGAAACAGAATGTGGTTCTGGCCGGTGCCGCGTCCTTCTTTTTCTTCCTCATACTTGCCTTCTTCATCGAATACGTGAGAAGGGCGAATAAAGTATTAGAATAGGATTGATGGATTAACGGATTGAAGGATTAGGAGCAGGACAGTTGTTATTCTTATTTCTTGTATGAAACTTAAAGCTTGATGCGTATGCAAAAAGTCGTGGAATCTGTCA
>CAYTUH010000202.1:0-5401 GCA_964441165.1 uncultured Syntrophaceae bacterium | reverse complement strand
TGATCGGCCGATAGTCCATAGCCGTTGGGCACCGCGGATTTGCAGACGGTGGCTTTCGGTTCAAGCTCGACGTGAAGGGTGTGGCGCGTGCCGTCGAGGATGTGGCGGCACAGGTCAACAAAATCGGTTTTCAGAAGCGGCAGGATGTTCATTGCCTCGGGATCTCCGAAACGGGCGTTATATTCCAGGAGCCGCACGCCCTCCCTGGTGATGATAAAGCCGCCGTACATGATTCCCTTGTAGTACTCTCCCGTTTCCCGGTATATGGCCTCGGCGACTTTTCCGGTGATGGTGAGAGCTTCCTCGACGTCGGCCCGATTCATGAAGGGGAGGATGTGGTTTTCCAGTGAATATGAACCCATCCCGCCCGTGTTCGGCCCTTTATCATCGACGAACCGTCGTTTGTGATCCTGGACGGGCGGTGTGGCGACGACGGTAATGCCGTCGCAGAGGCACTGGAGTGAAAACTCTTCGCCGTCGAATTTTTCTTCCACGATGACCGACGGATGTTCGTCGAGTATCTTTCTGCACTGAGCCAGCGCGTCCTCTTTCGTCTGAAAATGATCCCCCTGAACCAGGACCCCTTTGCCGCCGGTGAGACCGTCCGGTTTGAGTACCACCTGGTCGAGCTCCACGAGAAATTCCTCAATGCCCTCCATGGACGTGAACACCCTGAAACGGGCGTTTCCCGGAATCTGGTATTTGTTCAGCAACTCACGCGTGAAGGTCTTCGAGGTTTCCAGCCGCGCCAGACTTTTCGTGGGACCCACGGAGGGTATGCCGATATGTGCCAGTGAATCGACCACACCGTTGTTCAGCGGATCTTCGGGGCCGATTACGGCAAAGTCGATCCGGTGCTGCTGCGCGAATTGATTGATCTGTTCCAGGTCACTATAGCTTCCGATCATGTATTCCTTGGAGAGGGATGCAATTCCCGGATTGTTTGATTTCATGTAGGCAAAAATATTCGGCCCATGGTGCGATTTCCCGATCGTTTCGGCAATGACGTGTTCACGGGCACCATTGCCGATCAGTAAGACATTGAGCATCGGCTACCTCCTGTCTGCGTAGATTCCTTTGTCGGACTTCTGAAAAAGATTTGAAATATATCCAAAAAGAACGACTTCGTCAAACAACTTTCTTTTTGTGCATGATTTTTGCATGATACACAAGCGGATTTTGATTTTCGGCAGCACATGAATATTTCATTTATTATTGAATAGGTGTATGCTGCATCCAAACCATTTGTGAGGCCTGGCAGGGACATGAAACATAATAACGGTCATCTCGATGCCTTCAGCGCGGCGTACAATGAGGATTTTTACAAATCCATCATTGATTCTGCCTACTTCGGTATTATCGCCGTTGATGTGACGGGTGTCATCCTATACGCCAATCCGATCGCAAAGGAACTCCTCGGCCACCTTGACGATGCGTCGGTGGGGCAGCTTAATATGGCCGAGTATGATCCCGATATCTGGCGGGAATACCAGGATGTCATGGAAACCGGGATTCCGCAGCTCCACAAGTTGTCTGTGTACAGGGGACGGACCGTTGTGACCCATCGGACGCCGCTTTTCCATGACGGTACAATTATTGGGATGATGAGTGTCTTCCAGGGGATGGAGGTTTACGAAGAGCTTGCGAACGACCTCTTTAAGACTCAGTCATATCTCGAAGAAATCGAGGCAATCGTCGAATCATCCTATGACGGCATCTACGTGACCGATGGTGATGCCAATACCATCCGCGTCAATTCGGCCTATCAGAAAATTACCGGAATCAAGGCATCCGAGGTGGTGGGGAGAAATATGCGCGACCTGGTTGCCGAGGGATATTACGATGAGAGCGTGTCGCTGAAGGTCCTCGAAACGGAGAATATCGTCACGATCAGGCAGACCCTGAAGACGGGGAAGGAGATCCTGGTAACGGGGACCCCCATCTATGACAACAAGGGTACCATGAAGATGATTGTCACCAATGTGCGTGATATGACGGACCTTGTCGAGTTGAATCGAAAACTGGAGGATTCACTGGGGCTGACGTCGGCCTATCGTGAGAAATTGCAGGAACTCCAGCGTTCGTCACTGCGGCAAAGCGACCTGATCACGGTATCCGAATCGATGATACACATTTACGATCTGGTGGAACGGGTAAGCAAAACCGATGCGACGGTTCTCATATACGGTGAGACGGGTGTGGGAAAAGACCGGATCGCCGAAGAAATTCACGATAAATCGAATCGTTCGGAAAGCGGCATTTTTGTGAAGATCAACTGCGGTGCGATTCCTGAAACCCTTTTGGAAAGCGAACTCTTCGGGTATGACAAAGGGGCTTTTACCGGGGCGAAAAAAGAGGGGAAGGCCGGCCTTTTTGAAGTGGCTCACAGCGGCACCCTTTTTCTCGATGAAGTCGAATCGATGCCGATGATCCTGCAGTCCAAACTGCTCCGGGTGCTGCAGAATTTCGAAATTACCCGTGTCGGCGGGACGGTGCCGAAAAAGGTCGATGTGCGGCTTGTCTGTGCGTCAAACCAGGATCTGAGAGATTTGATAAAGCGAAAGGAATTTCGTTCCGATCTCTATTACCGGCTGAATGTGGTTCCAATCTACATCCCGCCGTTGCGGGAGCGCCGAGACGACATTCCCTATCTTGTGAATCTCTTTCTTCGTCAGTTCAATCAGAAGCACGGCAAGAAGAAAGTGATGAACAGGGAAGCCTTTGACCTGCTTCTCAAGTATTCATGGCCCGGCAACGTCCGTGAAGTGGCGAATGTGATCGAGCGGCTGGTGGTCGTGACGCCCGATGACGTGATCACCATGCATCATCTTCCGCTGGAGCTCTGCCAGCGGTCGCGTTATGAGCCGCACACTTCGGAGGTAAAGCTCAAGGAACACCTGGAAAGAGTGGAAAGAGCAATTATCGAAGATGCCGTGAAATTATACGGAAGCGCCCGAAAGGCGGCACCCCATCTCGGTGTTGATGCATCGACACTGACGAGAAAACTGAAAAAAACCTGATCCGGTCGCATGCCTGGCGATGGTACCGGTAATACGGCTGTGCCGATATGGCATAGCGTTTGGAAGAAATCAGGATTTGTGTGTTGCGTTCCGGCATGTTGCAGTGCTTCCGTCCGTGACGGGGGGTATGCCACTGTGACGCGGCATGAATGAAATTTACCCTGCTCATCTTCACGGAGGATGGGCGCTACCATGTGGTGATGCATAAACGCATCGAAGTCCGCCTGACCGGGGAATCTGATTATTGTCCTTTTATTATAGATGTTTGCATTGATATACCCTCCGAAAATTATGCCCTGATGCGTCTGTGCATCGCCTATTGTTCATTATAAAATATAGCCTGATTTCAAAATAATGGAGCCGGAAAGGTGCGCCGGTGATGCATTCGTGCATCATTTTCGATGCGTTCCGGCAGGAAAAGGATGCCGGGACGGGGCGGGAAATAATTTCCAATCACCCGGAATTACTTGTTTATTATGTTCCGTTCAAAATTGTTCACCTCTTTGGCATGAAAATTGTAGGAACTCTATTCCAAAAAGTGCCGGAGAAAAAATTGGCCGGTTTCGAATACATAAACCTTTCTACTTTAACCTTTCAGGAGGACCGCTATGAGTAAGCTTATGAATGCAAAAGAGTACGAAGAGAGCTTGAGAAAGCTTAATTTGAAAGTCTACATGTTCGGCAAACGGGTCGAGAACGTCGTCGACGATCCGATCATTCGCCCTTCCATGAATGCCGTGGCGGCAACATACGAATATGCCCACAAACCTGAGTATGAAGACCTGATGACGGCCACCTCCCACCTCACGGGAAAGAAAGTAAACCGTTTCTGCCATATACATCAGAATACCGGCGATCTTTTAAAGAAAAGCAAGATGGGACGGCTTCTGGGATCGGTGACGGGTTGCTGCTTCCAGCGCTGCGTGGGAATGGATGCCATGAATGCCCTTTCCATCACGACCCACGCCATTGATGAGAAATTCGGAACCGAATACAACAAGCGCTTTCTCAAATATCTTGAGTACGTCCAGGAAAACGACCTGACCTGTGACGGTGCAATGACGGACCCCAAGGGTGACCGTTCACTGCCTCCCCACAAGCAGCCCGATCCTGACGCCTTCATGCACGTCGTGGAAGAGCGGCCCGACGGTATCGTCGTATGCGGTGCAAAGGCGCACCAGACCGGTGCGGTAAACTCTCATGAAATTATCATCATGCCTACCATCACCATGCGGGAAGAAGACAGCGACTACGCCATCTCCTTTGCCGTGCCGAGCGACACCGAGGGGATTACCTACATTATCGGGCGCCAGTCCTGCGACACCAGAAAGAGCGAGGGCATGACCATGGACCGGGGCAATATGTACTACGGCGTCCATGAGGCACTCTGTGTCTTCGATCATGTCTTTGTTCCCTGGGATCGCGTCTTCATGTACAAGGAATACGAATTTACCACTCAGCTTGTTGAGAATTTTGCCGCCTATCACCGTCAGAGTTACGCCTGCAAAGTCGGTGTGGGAGACGTCCTGATCGGTGCCACTCAGACTGTTGCCGAGTACAACGGCGCGGAGAAGGCATCGCACGTGAAAGACAAAATCGTCGAGATGAACCATCTCAACGAAACGCTCTACTGCGGCTGTATCGCCTGTGCGTCGGAAGGTCACAAGGAGCCGAGTGGAACCTACCTGGTTGACGTGCTCCTCGCCAACATCCACAAACACAACGTGACCAGATTTCCCTACCAGATTGCCCGGTTGGCCCAGGACATCGCCGGCGGTCTTATGGTAACGCTGCCTTCCTCCCAGGATTTCGAATCCGAGGAAGTCGGCAAGTGGCTCGAGAAATATTATAAATGCAAAGCCGATGTACCCACGGAACATCGTATGCGAGTCCTGCGGCTGATCGAGAACATCACGCTCGGTACGGCGGCAGTGGGGTACCTGACCGAATCGATGCATGGTGCCGGTTCTCCCCAGGCGCAGCGAATCATGATCACCCGCCTGGTCGACATGAAGCAGAAAAAGAAAGTGGCGAAGGAACTGTGCGGAATCGAGAAGGGAGACCACATAAGCTGAAGGTCGGACTCAAATACTGCGGTGGATGCAGAGCCCAGTATGACCGGGTCAAGACCGTTGAATATATACGGGAGCGTCTGGAGGGGATAATCGAATTTATCCCCCCGGACAGCGAAGAGAGCACCTGCATTCTTGTGGTGGCAGGATGTAAGACTGCCTGCGTCGATACTGCCCCTTTTGGAAGACGTCCTGTGCGGTACATCACCAGTGAAGAAGATGCAGCGCGATTTATTGCCGAAATGAGCAAGAAATGACAAGGAGGTCAGATTACAGATGCGCTGGGAAGAAATATACAAAAGGAGACTC
>CAYTUH010000201.1:0-5413 GCA_964441165.1 uncultured Syntrophaceae bacterium | reverse complement strand
TCCTGGCAGGCGGTCTGACGCCGGCGAATGTAAAGTGTGCCGTCCTGGCCGTGGGGCCCGCAGGTGTTGATGTGCACACCGGTGTGGAGAGACCTGATGGCAGGAAGAAAAGAGAGTTGCTGGAGATATTTGTCAGAAGGGCGCGAGAAGGGTACCGGCTGCGCTTCGGTAGATAGAATTTCAACGGTGCGGGTACCTTTTTCCACCGGTCCGCGAAGGAGTTTTCTCTCTTCTTGCGGATGAACGGTTTCTCTGCTACTATTCATACATTCCGTTTATTCGTAAAAGCTATCATATCAGTGATGAAAAGGTGGCGTTCTCCATGGCTGCATGCAGATGGTATGTGTCGCGGGGATCGACGAAGAGCGCGTTAAGGTAAGCTACGGTAAAATCCGACCCGACAATGATGTTGGAAGAGCCTTCGAGAGCTATCTGGTCAAGCCGGACCATACCTACTACATAAGCGGTGTGGAAAGTCATCCGAACGCCATTATTGCCATAGACAACCGCTATATACTTGAATCGAAATTGTGGAAAAAGAGGGTATTTGTTCCGGAAGCGATGCTGGCTCCCTACATGAAATTCAACGAACAGTCTCTCAAATATTATGTCAGAGGAATGAAAGCGAAGGTCGCTCAGTTCAACATCCCGCTGATGGGATTCCATATCTACGACAATCAGGGCAACGATATCGGTGACTGGTACTCGATTTTAGAGGCACCCCGGTCCATAAGGATCCTGGAGGACAACCGGATGTCGATCGTGCCCCCTCCCTCAAATCTCTACGAAAAATACGAAGAGAACGGTCCGGGCAAACATTCCTGGATGCTGCAGTAGCGGCTGTTTGCATTGCCAGCCGTGACATCCTCAGCGGCCGATTTTCGCGATGAAATTCTTGATCTCCCGAATGAGTGGTTTCTTGATGTGCACTTTCAGGTAAAGATCGCCGGGTTCGCCCCCGCTTTTTCCAGGTTCTCCCATTCCCGCGAGCCGTATCTTCTGGCCGTCTTTGATGCCCGGGGGTACTGTAATCTTCAGCTTTTTCCCCTGGCGCCAGTGCATGTATTCACGCACCCCGCCCCGCGATGCCTCGTCAGGGGAGAGACGAAGGAAATCAACGATGTCGCGGCCTGCTTCGGGTAATTCGACACCGGTAACTCTTTTGAAGAGATACCGCGCCATCTTTCCAAGCTGGCCCGCCTGTTGAGACGGCACCGCTTCACCGTTGCCGCGGCCGAAGGTGCCCGTAAAGACATATCCCTTTCCGTTGAATCCGTCCTGTCTGAATTCAAAGGTTTTAAACCCGTTGCCGTAGGCTTCCCTGAATATTTCATCGAAGCCCCTGAGGCCGAATGAACGGGCCAGTTCCTCGAAGATGCCATTGATGTCGGAACCGGTGAAGATGTCCTGTTCGGAATAGTTCTGCCTGAAGTGATTGTACGCCGATGATCCGTACCGTTCTTTCAGCAGGTCGTAGTCATGCCGTTTTTGAGGGTTTGAAAGGACGGCGTATGCCTCATTGATTGACTTCATTTTTTCTGCGGCGTCAGGGTCTCCGCTGTTTCGGTCGGGATGATATTTAAGGGCAAGTTTGCGGTAGGAGTCCTTGATCTGATGTTCATTGGCGTCTTTATTGATGCCGAGGACCTGATAATAATCAACCTGTTCCATGAATTGCTGTATCCTTTCGAACGTTGTAGCCTGATCACAGGGGCCGTAATATAAAGGGAACAGTCTCTCACTGAAACATTTCGGCCCTCCAATCACCCGCTAATATAATCACGTTTCTTCGAGGTGCAATGATTTTCTCGTCAATGGATCCGGCGGCAGTTCGTGGGACTGTTCCCGGGCCTTCCCATAAAAGAATGGAGAGGATCGCTCGCCGTTTTTTCATGTCCTGAATGATGCCCATCGGGGGCGGGCTGTCCATGCAGACTCGTCAGATGCCGGCTGACCCCGGTCGTTTCAGCGCAGGGCAGTCAGGAGGGATAATCAACGCCGGTGAGGGGGTGCATGAGGGCAACCATCAATTTTTCGGTAACAATCCGGGTTTCGAAATCATCTGGACGGCGCCGAAGGAGATAATATGGGAGAGTAGGAAGACAAGAAAGAGGGACTGATAGGCATTGACGGGGTAGCATCCCAGTACCGATTTTCCGTACATGCCCAGGAGAAGGCCACTCAAGGGCTGGTATATGATTGCTCCTATAAAGGAAGACGGGTTTACGATTCCCATGGCCGTTCCCAGTATGTTTGAGGGGACCACGTCTTTTATGAGTCCGAAGAAAAGGGGAAGGTTTCCACCCATGTAAAGGCCGAACATGAAAAAAGACGGCATCAGATACAGATAAGAAGACGTCCTGCTCTGCAGAAGAAACGTTACCCATGTGATGAGGCCAAGCCCTATGGTACAAAAGAGCAGGGTCCTCTTGGGTATGGAGAATCGGTCCGCGAGAACGCCCACCAGGGGGGCGCTCACAAAATAGCCAAGGGGTATGAGGACAAGTAATTCTCCCGCCTTGATCCTGCTGAGGCCGTGCACATCCATCAGGTACGGCACCGCCCACAGACCCTGAAAGGCAAAGGAGACCCCGCCCGTCAGAAGCATTATGCAGAACAATATCCACAAGTCGCGTTGTCTGAAGATTTGAGCGAACCTTTCGGCGAAGGGTTCTTTTCGTGCGGGGCGGTCCGATGATGGCATGTGCCGAGGTGTTTCAACGACGGGATTGACGAGGGGCAGATTCCTCTCCTCCGGCCTGTCCCTGACAATACTCCAGCAGAGGGCTGCCAGTAAAATCGATATCAGGGCGACGCCTGTATGGGAATGGCGCCATCCAAAAAGAGAGACTGAATAGGCGAGCGGGACGGCGGCGACAAAATAACCGAGGCCGCTTATTGCTATCATCATGCCTGTAAGGGTAGTAAACTCATCGGGCCGGTACCAGTTCGCGAAAATCTTCAGGCCCGGGATAAAGACGCCGGCAACACCCATGCCGATGAGGGCGCGGCCGAGCACTGCCACGGAGGCATTGGGGGCCATTCCGAAGATGAGGCTTCCCGTTGCGGCAATGAGCGTGCAAAAAGTGATGACTTTCCGGGGGCCGATGGTATCGGCGAGCACCCCGACAAAGGGTTGAGAAGCCGAATAGAGGTAGAAATAGGCAGATGCAATAAAACCGACCATCACGGGACCTGCATGAAAAGCTTCGGCGAGATCTTTCGCGATGACGGTGGGAGAAACCCGGTGGAAGCACACCAGAAGATAGATGGTCCCTATTATGATGAAGATAAGCAAACGATAAATCTTGACGTTATTCATGCCGTTTCGAGCTGTACGCAATGCGTTCGTGGGGAATTATTTACAATATATCGATATCTCTGTTCTGAAAGCTGCCCGTCAATCATTCCGGGACGACCATGGTCTGTCCGGGAGATGGAGCAACCTTCAATCATCACCGACGGTACGGCATGATACAAAACTATCAATACTCTGATGCCTATAGAAGAATTTCCGGAGGAATGCAAGCGCTGGAATCAAAGGTAGGGCTATCGGTAATTCCAGGGTGTCATGAAGATGTGGATCGAACCTCGAACGACCCGGTAAGATATTCCCCCTGCAGTGTCTGTGGAGGGCTCATGAAAATGACAACCTTTTCACATGGTCTTTCAGACGAAGGAACCGCAGAACAGGTCCTTGCAGGCATTCCTTTCGTCATTATGCATGCGGACCCGCGCATATCGATTTTCGGAGATCGTGCACGCCCGGCCCTGACACCCGGTGATTTCTTTGTTGCCTTGTATCGGCATCTTCGCTATTATAAGAAACGTTCAGTTCACAACGAATAATCGATACTGTTTTTGGTGATGCCCCGAAAGCCGAAAAAGTCTGAGAAGTGTTCTGCGACATCGGCTGTGGAAAGAGACCCCTCTTTTTATTCATCCGGAACATACAAGTGGTATCATGACGTTATGAAATGGTAACGTCGATGAATTGAAAAAATGAAATAGAGATGATGATCGGTTTATTTGTGTGGGCTTTTCCTGAAGAGGAAACAGCATGCCGGGAATCCTGATGAAGAAGAATGCCTGAGGAGAGTCGGCAGATCGATCATGGATATGAAAAATGCTCAGGCCGCGGGGAAAATCGGGTGAGTTGAAAAGCGAACCCCTCTGTTAAAAAACGTGCTCCGCGAGAACGTGCATTGATGAAAAGGTGCAGGCGATGAAGATAGAAATTCGATATTGCGCAGAATGAAATTACAAGCCACGAGCCGCCGGTTTGGCGGATGTCTTGAAAAAAGAATTCGGAGAAGAAGTGAGCCTGATAGCCGGGGGCGGCGGCATTTTCGATGTTACCGTCGACGGCAGGATGGTCTTTTCAAAGTTCAAAACGGGGAGATTCCCCGAACCGAACGAGATAATTGACAAATTGAAATAACAACGGAATGTCCGGGAACGTTGACTTGGAATGATGAAGTCGATGACGGTCGTGGTATCGGTGACATCTGTGGAGGGAATCCCCTCGAATAGGGGCCACCGGTGAAAAATTGCAATTTATGATGAGATTTTAAAAACATGCAGCAACACGTGAATAAAATGTTCGTAAACCAGAAAGGAGACAGGTTCATGATACAGCTTCAAAAGGGAGAGCGAGCGCCGGATTTTGCACTCGTCGATCAAAACGGAATTATCGTTTCCCTTTCAGATTTCAGAGGACGCAGGGTCCTCTTGTTTTTCTATCCGAAGGCCGGCTCGGCGGGATGTACCAACCAGGGCGCTTCCCTGCGCGATGCGAAGGAAGAATTCGAAAAAATGGGAGTGGTCATCGTGGGAATAAGTGGTGATACTCTTCAGGCACAAAAGAAGTTCGATGAAAAGCATATGCTCGGTTTTCAACTGCTTTCCGATTCCGATCATAAAATATCGGAAGCATACGGTGTATGGGGAGAGAAGACGACTGCAGGGAAAAAGTCGATGGGTATTACGCGTTCAGCCTTCCTGATTGACTGGAATGGCACGGTGATGGAAGCGTGGTACAAAATTACCCCGAAAGATACGGTTCCGAAGGCACTCAAGACGATGCAGAATGAATTAGGCAAATAAAGGCACCGGGAGCATTCCGGGTGTGTCAGCATAGCGGCGGAACGGGTGAAGCTTTTTCGTCGGCAGATGCGATGGAAACACTGAAGGGAGGTCGAATATGCCCTTAATTACTCTCACTTCAGGAATTGGATGCAGTGAAAGGGCGATTGCCCGGCTGCTGGGTGACAATCTCGGTATACCCGTCTATGATGATCGGCGACTTCAGGATGAGGCCCTTTCACTGGGTGTGTCTGCCGACGATCTGAAGAAATTCGATGAAAAGGCTCCGGGCCTTCTCACACGCTTATTGAACCTCAAACCGCAGGTT
>CAYTUH010000200.1:0-5506 GCA_964441165.1 uncultured Syntrophaceae bacterium | reverse complement strand
TGGAGCGGGGCACTCATGAAGAGATGATGGAAGCAAAGGGCTTCTACTATGATCTATATATGAGCCAGTTCAAAGGACGTATCACCGAAATTCTTCCGGATGCCAAAGAGGGAAGTGCGGTAGTATCCTGAATGGTTTTATCTTCCCCCACTCTCTTATTTTACCTTACCCGACCATACCTCATCTCACCGTTCTGTTGGTTTCAGTCCTGCACATGAATGAAAGAAGAACCGGGTTTGTTATTTTACCCACTCAAAAACAGTAAAAGAAATCAGCTGAAAAAAACGTGTTGGTGGTTCAGATACCTTATAGGGCGTCCCTTTGCAGTGGACAGGTCATGCAGTGACCGCCGCCACGCCCCCGTCCAAGCTCTGAACCTTCAAATTCTATAACCTCGATGCCGGCTTTCCTGAAATTTCTGTTCGTGTAGGTGTTGCGGTTGTAGGCAATGACCACTCCCGGTCTGAGGGCAACGACATTGTTTCCGTCGTCCCACTGTTCACGTGCGGCTGCATATGAGTCGCCACCGGTTGGGATCACGTTAAGGCCACCTTCTATCTCAAGGGCATCACCGACTGCACCAAGGAAACTCTCCTCTTTTGTGACATTAAACGCTGCTTCCTCCTCGCCCGGCCTGATACTGAAGGCCTGCATGGTATTCACAACGTTCGGGAAGATCGTGACCGTGTCCTGGCTGAGCATGGTAAATACGGTATCAAGGTGCATATGGGCACGATCCCGACTCATCTGCGCCACAATGATCCGGTCTGCGGCCTGTTTGGAGAAGAGTGACTTTGCCACCTGCTCTATCATGACCGGCTCGGTTCGCAGGCTCATACCAATGAGTACCGTCTTATTACCGATAGGCATCACATCACCGCCCTCTATGGACGCACTCCCAAAGTTTGCCATGTCAGCAGTTTCCCGGCCGGTAGACGGGGGATACCAGTACTCGAACCCGGCATCGGCGAACATGGGATGACCCCTGTAGATAGTAGCAACGTTGAGGGATTCAGGCCGTCGTGCCGGCCAGTACATGGGGTTCACCGTCACGCCGTTGTATATCCAGCAGGACGAGTCACGGGTGAAGAGAGTGTTTGGTAATGGCGGCAGAATAAAGGTTTCAGTCCCCGCAGACGAGGCAGTGAGCGAGCGTCTGAACAGTTCGCCCTGATTCGGCGTCCCCACCTCACCAACCGTGAGTCCACCGATCAGGCACCGGGCAAGCTCTTCAGGTTCCAGTTCCATCAGATAGAGACGCAGCGAGTCAACCGCAGAGACACCGACCGTCATCTCATTTACCATCCGGGAAATGGCATGTTGCCTGGCATTCGGGTTCACATCAAAGGTCTCGGCAAGCAGTTCCTTTAGATAGAAGACCTGCACACCTTCGTCTTTCATGATCTTTGTAAAGGCGTCATGCTCCTCCATCGCCCGATCGACCCAGATTATGTCATCAAAGAGAAGTTCATCATGGTTTTCCGGGGTGAGCCGACGGAGACTCAGTTCCGGCCGGTGCACCATGACCTTCCGTAATCTGCCAACTTCTGAATATACACCAAATTGATTCATTTTTACACTTCCGTTTCATCCTTTTCTGACATGAGTCCCTGACGTTCCGGCCACTATCGCCTGAATTTCAGAGAGTGTTCCGATTGCTGCACGTTTGCCGGTTTTCTCTACAAAAAGACGTGCGGCCTCTACCTTCGGACCCATTGAACCGGCCGGGAATTCACAGTCTTTCAGTTGCTCAGTGGTAACATCCCGTAAAAGCCGGGCTCTGGGGGTGCCCCAGTCGAGATAGACTCCGTCTACATCGGTTGCCATGATAACGAGATCGGCGTCGATATCCTTTGCAAGAAGGGCACTGGCATAGTCCTTGTCAATAACCGCTTCAACGCCCTTCATTCTCCCCGTTCCGTTCCCATTATAGCTGACCGGGATACCGCCGCCTCCGGTGCAGATGATAACCGTTCCCTGTTCAAGCAGCCACTTGATGGGCCTGATCTCGAAGATACGTTGTGGCAGCGGGGAAGGAACCACTCTTCGCCATGCATCGCCGTCTCTTTTGAGAATCCAGTCTTTTCCAGACGAGATTTCTGCCGCTTCATCGTCGGTATAGACCGGTCCGACGAATTTGGTCGGGTCGTCAAAGGCGGGATCATCGGGATCGACCTCGACCATCGTCAGCAGGGTCACAAATCGCATATCGGGCGGTAGCATATTCGCAAGTTCCTGCTCGATCATATAGCCGATCATCCCATCGGTCTGGGCACCAAGCACGTCAAGCGGGTATGACTCCACCGCGGTGTAGGCAATATTCTGGAGGGCAAGGAGTCCCACCTGCGGGCCGTTGCCGTGCGAGAGCACCAGTTCATGTTCAGTTGCCAGCGGAGCGATGGCGGCGATGGCGGTGCGTATATTCTCCCGCTGGACACTGGCAGTCATGGGTTCCCCCCGCTGCAGGAGGGCATTTCCACCAAGGGCAATGACAATTCTCATCAGATCAATCCTTATCAGGAGACGTCAATCGTCGTTTCCGCGAGGGTGGCAACCATGATGGCTTTGATTGTGTGCATCCGGTTCTCGGCCTGGTCCCAGACAATAGAATACCCGGACTCAAATATATCCTCAGTGACCTCAAGTCCCTCCATGTGGGTCTGCTTATAAATTTCTTCGCCGACCTTTGTATCCCGGTTGTGGAAGGCTGGCAGACAGTGCATGAACCTGACATTCGGGTTGTTGGTCTGAGAAATAACCTCCCGGTTGATCTGATAGGGCAGTAACAACTTGATCCGCTCGTCCCAGATCTCTTTTGGCTCACCCATCGAGACCCATACGTCAGTGTAAACGAAATCTACGCCGTTGACGCCTTCTGCCACGTCTTCAGTCAGCGTAAGGTGTCCTCCGGTCTCAGCAGCGATCTCATGACACTTCCCGACAAGATCCTCCTTTGGCCAGAGTTGCTTCGGGGCGCAGATACGCACGTCCATTCCCAGTTTCACAGCTCCGGCCATCAGGGAGTTCCCCATGTTGTTCCTGCCGTCGCCCAGATAGCAGAACGATATCCCGCCGATCGGTTTATCGCTGTGCTCCATCATGGTCATTACATCAGCGAGGATTTGGGTGGGATGAAATTCATCAGTCAGCCCGTTGTAGACCGGCACACCGCTAAATTCAGCCAGTATCTCAACGTCATCCTGCGAAAATCCCCGGTATTCGATACCGTCGTAGAGCCGTCCAAGCACCCGTGCGGTGTCCTTCATAGTCTCCTTGACACCGATCTGTGACCCTTCCGGACCAAGGTACGTCACATGGGCACCCTGATCCGTTGCGGCGACCTCGAAGGAGCATCGCGTCCTTGTTGAGGCTTTTTCAAAGATTAAGGCAATTTGTAGCCCTTTGAGGTATTGTTCTTCCTTCCGCGCTTTTTTTGCGGCTTTCAGTTCTTTGGCAAGACTGATGAGGTTCAGGATCTCGTCCTGATCAAAATCAAGCAGGGTAAGCACGCTTTTATGGCGGATTATATCCATAATGGTTGCATTTGTCTGTATTCTGAGTGGCATGATAAGCTCCGGTGAATGTTTTTCAGAGGGTTCCGATAGATAGCATTACGACGATCATAATCGCAAGGAGAAGCAGCAGCGGACTTACAAACTTCAGCCAGGTCCCGTATGAGACACGTCCGATAGCAAGACCGCCCATGACTACCGCGAAGGTAGGGTTGATCAGGTTGATCAGGCCGTTTGCCGACTGGTAGGCGGTCACGACAAGTGACGGGCTGACACCGGCAAGAGATCCCAGTGGGGCCATAATCGGCATAGTGAGCGTGGCAAGACCTGACGAGGAGGGGATAAGAAATGAGAGGGGGAGATAGATGATGAACATGAGGTTGATGAACGGCACAGCTGTAAACCCTGCCAGAGCGTTATTGCACCAGAAGAGCAGGGTATCGGTGATAAGTCCGTTGTTCATCACCACGGTGATAGCACGGGCAAGGGCAATGATCAGTGCCACGCCCAGCAGGTCGGCAGCACCGGTCACGAAGGTGTCAGCAATGTCCGTTTCCTTCATCCGGGCACAGACACCGATGATGATGGCGAAAAAGAAAAACAGAGCGGTATATTCTCCAAAACCCCAGCCCAGTGTCGGAATGACAGTAATTCCGAAGTCTTTCCACGGGATAGTACTGTAGATCATGATAGCAAACGCCAGCCCGAAGAGGGTCAGGATGATCTTCTGCAGCCGGGTAATCCGGCCTCCTTCCGCTTCACTTATGGTCCCTAAGAATTTTTTCTCGTTCGCTTCTTTTTGTTCATAGACCAGCGAGTGAGAAGGGTCATGGCGGACGCGTTCGGCATACCGCATAACATACATTATTCCGATGGCAAGAGCGACTCCCAGGATAATGACCCTGAGAAAAAGCCCGTCGGCGAGAGAAATACCGGCAAATTTTGAAGCAATACCGGTGGCGAAGGGGTTGATGGTGGAACCCAGCACGCCGATCCCCGCTCCCAGCATGATGACGGAAACGCCGGTCAGTGCGTCATACCCCGCCGCTATCATAATGGCGATGATGAGAAGGTAGAAGGCAAGGGTCTCTTCAGCCATACCGTAGGTCGTTCCACCGATGGCGAAGATGATCATAAGAAGGGGGATAAGCAGTTTTTCCCGGCCTCTGAAACTGATGGCTACTGTATTAATTGCGGCGTTTATTGCCCCGGTCTTCATAGTAACACCCAAAAATCCACCGATAACGAGGACGAACAGGGAGATATCAATGGCCCCGAAGAGAGTTCCTGATTCATACGGGCTTATGGCCCCGTTGCCTCCCTGTATACCATACATTCCCGAGATGGGAGCCATGAACGTAAAGAGGAGGCGTTCCGGTTGCGGATCAATCTGGTGATAGGTGCCAGGAATGGGAGAACCGGAACTGTCCCGATCATACATCCCTGCCGGAATTATCCAGGTACCGATTACCATCAGTATAATCAGCAGGAACAGGATCGTGTAGGCACTGGGCATTTTGAACGTTTGTGTTTTCATAGAGTATCCCATTGGGCGTTGAGATCAGCTGAGGAAGGAAGACCTTACCCCTCCCATTCTCACTCTCCTTCAAAAAACTACCTGAGTGAGAATACTCAGAAACAACATAAAAAGGTTTCCCAATTCCGCCACAGTTATGGCAGCAATGGCAGCTTAAGTTAATTTTACTTCTTTTCTTCAGCTTAGGAACGATTTCATCAGGAAATTCCGGATGAGCTTTTCCTCCGGTCCCCTCCGGAAAAGCTCATGGGTTCCGGCTGTCACCCTGTAACGCCCCTAAGCGTCTCCGCTCGCTCCCGCTCCGGGCACGCTTCCGGCTGAAAACGAACCCTCTCCGGACTATTGTTCACATAGCCTCGCCATCCTTCCGAGACAGAGACCGTCTTGAATATTCTGAATGATTCTCCTGTTCAAACGCAGTTTTATACTCAGTTCATAAAACTGTCCGCTGTGGAAC
>CAYTUH010000199.1:933-5527 GCA_964441165.1 uncultured Syntrophaceae bacterium | reverse complement strand
GATCCGCTGATCTGCATCCTCTAAATTTCAGTGACAGCAGTCGTGGAATGTGATACGCCACCTTTCTTGTCAGCATTGTCACCTTTGTCTACTTCTTCGGCGCCGTCATCTATCTCGTGTCGTTCATCTTCGGCAGGAAAACAATCGAAAGACTGGCAATGACGACCGTCGCCCTCGGCGCAGCCCTCCACGCCGCCGCCATGGGTCTCCGATGGGCTCATTCATACGAGCTGGGAATCGGTCACATCCCCCTTTCAAATTTCTACGAATCGCTGGTCTTCTTTTCATGGTCCGTCATCGTCGTCTCCCTGCTCATGAGAAGACAGACCATGGGCGGCATAATCGGCTCGCTGGGAACCTTGGTTGCCTTTCTCATGCTCGCCTACGCGTCTCTCTCGGAAAACGTGACCGGAGAGATTCAACCGCTGATTCCCGCACTGCAGAGCAACTGGCTGGCCAGCCACGTCATAAGTTCATTTCTCGCCTATGCCTGCTTTGCCGTGTCCTTCTGTGTAAGCCTGCTCTATCTGATACGGCTGACCACCTCGGGACGCCTTGCCGCATTCCTTCCCGGGGAAGATGTTCTGGACGACGTCACCTACCGGATGATCTCGATCGGCTTTGTGCTGCTCACCCTCGGCATCATCACGGGGGCGGCCTGGGCGGAACGGGCCTGGGGTCGATACTGGGGATGGGCCCCGAAAGAGACCTGGTCTCTCATCACCTGGCTCATCTACGGCACCTTCCTTCATGCCCGCATCGCACGGGGCTGGAAAGGGACCAGGATGTGCATTCTTTCGCTCATCGGCTTCGCCGCGGTAATTTTCACCTATCTCGGCGTCAATTATATTCTTGCAGGGCTTCACAGTTACATGTAAGTATGCGCCGGTTTGACCGGCGCATGCCGCACACAGTATCTACGATGATGGAACAATGAAACAGGCATTACATCTTTCAGGACTTCGGTTTTTCAGCATGCTACTGGGAATTGTCGCGTCTCTTTCCCTTCCCCTGCCCGGCACTGCCGGCACGAACGAATGCCTCTCCTGTCACACCAGCGTCCAACAGCTCGAGGCATCGATGGAAATCTCCTCTCCGACGCAGGCGGCATCGGGGTGTCAATCACTCGACCCCAAGGCCGAAGGGTGAGGCGGAGAAGCGGCTCAGGTTGAGCCGCAGGATCAATTCCTGGTCAGCCCTGATTTCGTGAAGAAGGATGTGCACGGAACAATCTCCTGCACGAAGTGTCACGGTGGAGACCTGAAGGCAACGTCGAAGAAAGAAGCCCACAGAGATATCATCCGGGACCCCACCTATCCCGATCCGTCGCAGTCCTGCGGACCCTGTCACCGAAAAATCACGGCCCTGAACAGTGAGAACTTTCATGTTACGCTGGAGCCCTTCAAAGGAAAGGTGGCCAGGAGACGCAATCCCGAACTGTCCGATTCGGCGGCGATAAAACTGGAGGGCGCCCTGGAGAACCACTGCATGACCTGCCACGGCAGCTGCGGGCAATGCCATGTCAGCCGGCCCGATACGGCAGGAGGGGGACTGACAGCGGGGCACCGATTCATGGCCGCCCCGCCCGATGACAGCAACTGCATTTCCTGTCACGGCACGCGCGTCGGTGACGAATACGGGGGACGCAACGAGGGCGTCCCGGGAGACGTCCATTACCGTGCCCAGGGGATGACATGCAACGCCTGTCACCGCAGCGACGAAATGCACGGCGCGGGACATGGCACCACCGACCGCTACGGGATGAACACCCGTGCACGCTGTGACAAATGCCATACAACGGGCAGGGCGAAGACCTTGTACCAGGCGGCTTCCCACCGCATTCACCGCAACAGGGTGAGCTGCCAGGTCTGCCATGCCCTCTCATACAAACACTGTTCCAACTGCCATCTGACGCAGGACAGCAGTGGGAGACCGCTCTTCGAGGCCGATCACCCCACCCTGGACATTAAAATCGGTCTGAACCCCGAACCGACGAAAGACCGCCCCGACAGATACGTGACCCTGCGGCATGTCCCTGTTACGCCGCATACCTTCGATTTCTACACCGCCGACGCCCTGACCGGCTTCGACAATGCACCCACCTGGAAACCGGCCACGCCCCATACGATTCAGCGAAAGACCCCCCAGAACCGTCGCTGCGTCGCCTGTCATGACAATGAAGCCCTCTTCCTGACGGAGAAGGATGTCGCCGCCGATGAGCGCCGGGCAAACAGCCCCGTGATTGCGCCGCCGGTGAAGAAGCTGACATCCCTGCATGACTGGCTTCCCGAGACGGCGCTGCATTTTGAAAGAATAGACTGCATCGACTGTCACGGCCCGTCGGCGGCTTCGCCGGTGAAGAACTGCGGCCGCTGCCACACGTAAGGAATGGGTCTCCCCCGGCGCTTCATGATGCCGGCACCGGGCATGCTGTATGCGCCTTTCTTTGACACGGAAGATAAAGTACCGGAAGGAACCGTTTTATTCCTTTCATGTTTTTCATGTTCACGGGGCATACATCCTTCCGGATAATCACCATAATGACCCTCATTTTTTTGTTTTTCACCACCGTGATTTCCAGAATATGCTTGACATTTCCTCATGTCATTGTTACGAAACAAAATGTTTTAGTGACCGGTGGTCATTTTTAGTAACGTGCTCTCCGATCCACTGCTCCTAAAGAATTTTCCATGGAGGGTGAACAGTGGGTACAACGGGAAACGGTTGTGCCTCCCATGTTTGGAAAGGAGATTGTGTCGAGGAGTATTTTCCTAAAAAACTTGAGAAAGGAGGGAATTGATATGGATGTCAGCAGACGAGGTTTCTTAAAGATCTCTGGCTCGGCGTTAGTGGCAAGCGGTATCGGATTGAATCTCAAACCGGTTTCCGCCTTCGCTGAACCGCTGAAGATCAAGTATGCCAGGGAATCTACCACGATCTGCCCGTACTGTGCCGTAGGATGCGGCATTATCGTTTCCGCTCGAAACGGTAAGGTCATCAACACCGAGGGAGATCCTGATCATCCCGTCAACAGAGGTTCGCTCTGCAGCAAAGGTGGTTCCATATACCAGCTTTCTGTGAACGAGAACCGGATGGACAAGGTACTGTACAGGGCGCCCTATGCAACCGAGTGGAAGGAAGTATCCTGGGACTGGGCACTGGAAAAGATTGCCGAAAAGATCAAGAAGAGTCGTGACGAAAGCTTCGCCTTCAAGAACGACAAAGGTCAGACCGTCAACCGAACGGAGGGAATCGCATCGGTCGGCAGCGCGGCCATGGACAACGAAGAATGCTTTATTTATCAAAAATTCTTACGGGGGTTGGGTCTGGTATATATTGAACACCAGGCCCGTATCTGACACTCCGCAACTGTAGCGGCTCTGGCAGAGTCGTTCGGACGCGGCGCGATGACAAATCACTGGATCGATATACAGCACAGTGATTGTGTATTAATCATGGGCAGCAATGCTGCTTCCAACCACCCGATCTCCTTCAAATACGTCACGAAGGCAATGGAGAACGGAGCCAAGCTGATCAACGTGGACCCGCGGTTCACACAGACCTCTTCGAAGGCCGACATCTATGCATCACTCAGATCAGGCACCGATATCGCCTTCCTGGGCGGGATGATCAAATACATCATGGACAACAACCTCTACCAGGAAAAGTACGTGAAGCACTACACCAATGCACCGTTCCTGGTAAATCCCGACTTCAAGATGCCCGGCGAGAACAACGGTGTCTTTTCCGGCCTCAAGGACGCCAAGTATGACAAGTCGACCTGGTCGTTCCAGACGGATTCGGCAGGAGTCGTGAAGAAGGATTACAGCCTTCAGGATCCCAATTGCGTCTTCCAGCTTCTCAAAAAACACTATTCCCGATACACGCCGGAACTGGTGTCGCAGATCACGGGAACACCGAAAGAGAAACTGTTCGAAGTCTACAAGGAATACGCGAAAACCGGAGAAGTCGGCAAAGCAGGTACGATCATGTATGCCATGGGGTGGACCCAGCATACGGTGGGCGTGCAGAATATCAGAACCATGGGCATCATTCAGCTGCTTCTGGGCAACATGGGAGTCACCGGCGGCGGCGTGAACGCCCTCAGGGGAGAATCGAATGTCCAGGGTTCCACGGACCAGTTCCTGCTCTTCCATATCCTTCCGGGATATCTGAAAACTCCCAGTGCATCGCTCTCCTCACTGGCGATGTATAACGAGAAGGTACCACCGCAAACAAATGAACCGAAGAGTCTCAACTGGTGGAAAAACTATCCCAAGTACATAGCGAGCCTCCTCCGCGCCCATTACGGCATGAATGCGACACTGGAAGAGGCATACGGCTATCTGCCGAAGCTCGATGACGGGAAGACCTATACCTGGCTGAACATCTTCGACGAAATGTACAAGGGCAATTTCACGGGCTTCTTCTCCTGGGGACAGAATCCCGCCTGCAGCGGCGCGAGTTCCAATAAGACACGACAGGCGATGACGAAGCTCGAATGGATGGTGAACGTCAACATCTTTGATACGGAAACGGGCAATTTCTGGCGAGGTCCCGGCATGGACCCCACCGCGATCAAGACGGAAGTTTT
>CAYTUH010000199.1:0-923 GCA_964441165.1 uncultured Syntrophaceae bacterium | reverse complement strand
AGCATCACCAACAGCGGACGCTGGATGCAGTGGCGTTACAAAGCCGTCGATCCCCCGGGAGACGCCCTTCCCGACGGTGACATCATCACGGAACTTTACTACAAGGTAAGGGACCTCTATGAAAAGGAAGGCGGCCCCCTCGCGGAAGCCTATACCAAGATGACCTGGGATTACGGCCCCAAAGGAGTCGACGGAAAGATCCGCCATCTCGATACGCACATGATCGCGAAAGAGATTAACGGATACTTCCTTGAAGACAAGGAAATCAAGGGGAAAGTTTACAAGAAGGGGAGCCTCGTTCCCAGCTTCGCCTTTCTCCAGGATGACGGCTCCACGTCTTCAGGAAACTGGCTCTACTGCAACTCCTACACGGAAGCCGGAAACATGGCCGCCCGTCGCGGGAAAAAGGATGAATCGGGTATCGGGCTCTATTCCGACTGGGCCTGGTGCTGGCCCGTCAACAGGCGGATCATCTACAACGGTGCCTCAGTGGATCCCGACACGGGAATCCCCTGGGACAAGGAACATCCCGTTATCATGTGGAACGGAGCGAAATGGGTCGGTGATGTGCCCGACGGCGTGGCGGCACCCGGTGCCGGACGACCGCCCTTCATCATGAAACCGCAGGGCGTGGGCAGCATCTTTGGTCCCGGCCTTGCCGAAGGCCCCTTCCCCGAGCACTACGAACCGCTGGAGTGCCCCATTGAAAAGAACCTCATGTCAGCGCAGTTCGTGAACCCCGTTATCAAGCGGTTCGACGTGAACGGCACCGACATGGATCTCAGGGCCACCTGCGATCCCCGGTTCCCCTTCGTCTGCAGCACCTACCGGGTGAGTGAACACTGGCAGACGGGCGTCATGACGAGATGGACGCCCTGGCTCGCGGAGATGCAGCCGGAAATGTTCGCTGAGATGAGTGTCGA
>CAYTUH010000198.1:0-5554 GCA_964441165.1 uncultured Syntrophaceae bacterium | reverse complement strand
TTTCCCGGTCACCCGGGAAACTGGTGAGCTCTTACCTCGCCTTTTCACCCTTACCTTCGCGAAAGGGCATTGCGGCCGTATCACGAGGGCGGTATATTTTCTGCGGCACTTTCCTTAGGGTCACCCCCAGTCGCCGTTAGCGACCATCCTGCCCTGCGGAGCTCGGACTTTCCTCCCGTCCGCTCCAGGCGGACCAGCGATCATCCGATCTGCTTTGATAGGGTGCCATTGTAAAAAAACCGGGCCGATAAATCAATAACCAATATAAGATAATCATCGCAGGGAAAGAGAGGAACCATTAAAATAACCCTTGACTTAGAGCAAAAAAACCATATATGGTCGTTTCCAGCGTACAGACGCAACGGATGGTTGGCAGGGTACGGTAAAGTCTGGATTGAAACATTTTGAAGAACGGAATTGAACAGCATGAATTTCAGTCTTCGGTATTTTTCATACATGTAGGCGATCCAACTTTAGAACACTGAGGAAAGGAGGATAGCCACAATGTATAAAGGTACCGTAAAATGGTTCAACGAAAGCAAAGGTTTCGGCTTCATCGAAAACGATGAAGGTGGCGATGTGTTTGTTCATTACAGCGCCATTGAAGGCACGGGGTTCAAGGCACTGCGGGAAAATCAGCGCGTATCATTCGATATCGAGCAGGGCAAGAAGGGTCCGGCCGCGACGAACGTCAAAGTAATCTAAAAATTATTAGTGTTACAGCAAGGCACTCTGTGATCATCCGGTGATAGGGTGCCTTCTTATTTGATATTTTCCCCTGATAGTGATCTTCCCACTCCGAATCGTACCGTTCCGCGCCTCGATGCAGGGGGTACCTGCAGAACCCGGCAAATCCTTTCCAGGCTGTTGTCCCTTTTTCGATCATTATCCCGATAGCAAAGGACCGGTGCGCCGAATCACCGTGCGTCATTCTGCCGCATTACTCTGTCAAATGAGTCGTCCATAGAACGCCATCGAAGCAGACTTGCCTGGTTACTTTTTACCCATGTATCCAGCCAAAGTGGTTCATTTGTATCCACATGGGAGAGTCGCAATATTTGGAGGAGAAAGAGGGGCCACAAATATACATTACTTATCAATGGTTTATGATTATTGTCGCTGCTTCACGTTTTTGGCACAGACCTTGCTTTTAATACAGTAACAGCCAATACAAACGCTAACCATATAAAAAGATCAGTCTTGGTTTACTCCTTTTTCCAAGTACTGATCTTTTTTTTGGTAAAACCGTGCCGATACATCTTCATGGTGGATTCAGAGGGCGGCCGCGGAAGGCAACCCGCCCTGAGGTGCACCATTGCCCTGCCTCGATCCATGACCGGTTCGCCTCCACTCACCCGAAGCCTCCATTTTCACTCTTTTTCAAATCAAAGACTTGCAGTATAACTGCACTCATGGGGCAACCGGTTGCAGTCACGTCATATCCTACCGGCACGATGGCATAGTGTCCACGATTGCAGAAACAAAAGGATCAAGCCTGCAGGAGCGACGGCACAAATGAAGACAATGAAACTCCTCATCCGCGGAGGAAGCATCGCCGCCGGTTACGGCGTCTCCAGGAGCTACGTGGATATCCTGCGGCACCATTACGCGCCATGGAACGTCAGGGTAATCAACCGGTCAAACCCGCAGGAAACGTCCTTCGAAGGAATCTGGACATTTCACGAAGAAATTGACCCCTACCGCCCGGAGATTCTGATGCTGCATTTCGGGGTCGATGACGCCTTTCTCTACGTCTATCGCTCGGAATTCAAGGAAAACCTGGTAAATATCGTTCGCCTTGCAACGATGCGCTTTCAGCCTGCCATTCTGCTCCTCACCTCGCACACCTTCGACAGCCCCCACGACATGGACGCCGTCAACATATATTACCGCACCATACGAGAGGTGTCGGTGGACCTGCACTGCGAGATGGTTCCCATTCATACCTACTGGGCAGGGTATCTATCCGATCACAACCTGCAGAACTCCGCACTCCTTCAAGAGGACGTGCGATATCCCAACGAAAAGGGTCATGAAATTTTTGCCCATGCCGTCATGGCAAAACTGGACAGGATTATCCCCCTCATTGCGGGAACGAGCGGGACCTCACCGCTCCGGCATTGATGCCCCCCTGAAAAGGCATGGGAGCGGGGGCGGCCGGGTCGCTCCGGCCAGCTCACGTCTCGATAGCCGATCAGTAGAGCCAGTCGTTGATGCCGAAGGCGTAGATATTCATGAGGATCGGCACGGCGTAAATGATGCTGATCGTGATGACCTTGGTCTTGATTTTCTTCATGCCGATCACGATAAGCGCCGCCACGAAGAAGTGGAAGTAGCCGATGAGGAAGATGAGCCAGATCCCGCCGAAGGAACGGTACCAGCAGGGATATTCCCAGACCAGGTGGCCGCCCATGTTGAGGAGCACTTCCACGAAGACACAGAAAACCGCATAGGTAATCGCCCAGAACCACCAGTTCGGGATGCCCATGATCTTGATCTTCCGATCCTCGAAAATGGTGTTGTAATAAATAATGCCGACTATCGCGAACATGAACATGATCTCGATGTTCCATCCCACCATGGTCCGAAGGGCTGTATCACCCGGCGTGGTCCAGAACGCCGAACGCTGGGTAAAGTGAAATATCCAGCCATTCCAGGTCTCATTGAAAAAATCCATGCCGAAGATCGTGAGTCCCGCAAGCACGGCGTTCCAGTTACTCGATGCCCAGGCCTTTTTCATCTCATAGGTGTAGATGTAAAAGACGATGGCAAGCAGGGGTATCACATACCACTTGATGGTTGAAAGATCCCGCAGCCCTTCAAGGGCAAGTCTCGAAGCTTCCGTCATATCGTTCCCTCCTCTGGAATGTAATGGCACTCCTCACCGGCACCGGATGTACAGCCCCGATGCATCCACGCCGCCGGGACATGGTTACGTCCCGATGGAATCTTTGTCTGTTCTGATTTGTACTGTTGAAAAGCCCCAATTGAAAGGAACTATAGGGAATTAGCGGTTATCTGTCAATGGGAAACAACCCCTTCGTCGACAGGACACGTAAACGTGGCTTCACTCAAGAAAAGGGTCGGCCAGCGTGGCGACATACCGCGCAATGGGAATGCAGCAGGTAAATCCCGGCGATTCGATGCCGATCAGGTTGATCAGCCCGGGCAGTCCCCGGTCCGATTCCTCCCGGATCATGAAATCCCGGTAGGGTTCGCCGGGCCCCTGAAGTTTCGGCCGAATACCGCTCATGTCGGGATGGAGGGCTTCTTTACGGATACCGGGAAGATAGCGGGCAACGGCCTCGTAGAAAGCTTTTCCCTTTTCTTCATCCACCCGGTAATCGACCGACTCCACGTACTCCGTGTCGGGCCCCAGCCGCACACGCCCCCCCAGATCGAGAGTGGTATGGATGCCCAGACCCACGATGTCTTTATGGGGCACGGGATAGACCAGGTGCCGGAGCATCGGCGCAGGCGAAAGGGTGTAATAATCGCCCTTGCAGTACCAGAGTCGGTATCCCTCATGGTCCGGATCGACGCCGGCGCAGGCCGCGATCCGATCGGACGACAGACCGGCGCAGTTGATGACGACGCGGCTCTGAAACCGATATTCGCCGCCGTTTAGGGTAATCCCCCACCATGAACCGCCCCATTCGACCGCCGTCACCTCGGACCGGCAGACGATCGTTGCGCCCTGCGATTCCGCAGCGATATTGAATGAGCGCATCAGGCCGTGGGCATCGATGATGCCCGTGGCGGGTGAAAAGAGGGCGGCCCGGGCTTGCACCTCCGGCTCCAGGGTTTGCAGCTGCCTGCGTGAAAGAAGCGACAGGGTATCGACACCGTTTGCCTCCGCCTGCGCCTTGAGCCGCAGAAGTGATTCCTCTTCATCATCGGTGACGGCCACGATAAGTTTGCCGATTCTCCGGTGGGGAATGCCGCGCTCCGCGCAGATCTCGTAGAGTATCGGATTGCCCTCGACACAGAACCGCGCCTTCAGGGAACCGGCGGGATAGTAGATCCCCGCGTGAATGACCCCGCTGTGGCGGCTGCTCGTCTCCTGGCCGAATTTTTCATTCTTTTCCAGCACCAGCACCCCGTCGTAGCGGCGTGACAGCTCCTCCGCCACGGCCAGCCCGATGACCCCGGCGCCGATGATGGTGATATTGAATCGATCCTGGTCCATAAATTACCCTGTCATGGTCTCATCGGACCGTCACTTACCATCATTTCGGCGGTACCTCAACTGAGGATTACTTCGAGTTTCAAGACCCCCTGCAGGAGCATTATTACTCTGATATTTTGTGGCGCTGTCGCTCTGGTTTTTTTTACTAATCCATCAATCCTGAATACAACCGTCAGAAAAAAACATTAAAAACTAAGGATGTTAGAATAACGAAAATGATGTCATTCCGGAATCCGCGCAAGTGGATATCCGGAATCCATTCTTTGTGCATATCCAATTATTCGGGAATGATTTTTTCCCTTACGAACGCAAGAACTTATGAACTCAGGAGCTTGTTCTGTGCGTTTGCCACTCAGGCACTCTGGAACTTTGTCACTTTTCGATACAAAATTTCCTTTAAGATAAATGGCAGTTAAAAGAGATGTTCGAAACCATAAATCTCTGTTTGGGGAACAACTCAGAAGAAAAAGTCAAAACCAAAAGATCCACGGAAATAAGGAACCATAAATAATTTAGTATTGTGTCCCCGGAATTTTCCAGGCCACATGAACCTTGCGGGATCCTGTTTGAATTCTGTCCCTGGCTTCAACGAGACCGATATCCATGACTACCGGGGAGCAACCTCCAGGCTTTTCATGGTCTCATTAAGTCAGGGTTCCCATCGCGAGGCTCTTTTGTTTCTTTTTTTATCAATATCTCGCAATTGATGATTGGGGCCGGTAGCCGGACTTTTTCATCTCGGAAAACTTCCCAGAAATATCCTCGGTCCCATTCAAAGCCCAAACCTCTGCCGTATTGAGATTAAGTGTTCCTGATATCCCCGTTTCCCTGATGATAATTTCTTTGATCGTCGTTTCATTCAGTTCGGTCGGATTGACATGCACCACTATGATTTCATCAGCATCAGAGATAGAGGAAGCTCCACCGCCTGGTAGATAAATCGCACCGGTAGAAAAATCCACGGCATAGGCAATAATGCCCGGGATGAGAAAAAACAGGAGTCCTACCCCATCCAAAACCGCGACTCCCACGTCAATGCGCCCGCCATGCTGCCCCCTTCTTTCAGGATACAAAAGCGTGCCGCACGCCGATATTTGAACGAGGAAACTTACTAAAATAAAAATGCTGATTATTTTTTTGAAAATTATTGTCTGTTTCATTTCTGAACCTCCTTATTTGATCTGTTCAGTCTTTATTTCTTCTCATGGCCTTCAAAACGGTGCCACCCACGAGTATGAGTATAGCGACTTCGCCTGTTATAGTATAGATTTATTATTACGTTAGGGAAGAAATGAGGTCACATTAGTTCACGATGACCCCGGCGCCGATGATGGTGATATTGAATCGATCCTGGTCCATAAATTA
>CAYTUH010000197.1:0-5575 GCA_964441165.1 uncultured Syntrophaceae bacterium | reverse complement strand
CATATATGGATAGCTGGTGGGATTGTGACGCCCTCGACCAGTGTATGGATCGTGTCTTCAACGCCAAAATTCAGGACAAGATCAAGGAGGACTGGAAACTGATCCTCCACGTGGCGAAGGCAAAGATTCTCAATTTACAGGACAAGGGCCATGCCCAGGAGGTGGCGGAAAAGCATTACGACATCGGCAATGACCTCTACCGTGCCATGCTTGACAAACGCATGCTCTATACTTGCGGCTACTGGAAAAATGCCGCCAACCTCGATGAGGCGCAGGAGGCAAAACTCGACCTTGTGTGCCGCAAAATCGGACTTCGGGAAGGAATGACGGTCCTCGATCTGGGGTGCGGATGGGGAGCATTTGCCAAATACGCCGCTGAAAAATACGGGGCCAGGGTCACGGGCGTGAACATATCGAAAGAGCAGATGGAATATGCCGGTGAGACATGCAGGGGATTGCCCGTGGAACTGCGCCTTTGCGATTACCGGGACGTGACGGGCATCTACGATCGCGTCGTTTCCATCGGCATCATGGAGCACGTGGGGTATAAAAACTACCGTACCTACATGGAGATTGTCGACCGGACGCTGAAAAAGAACGGTATCGCCTTCATTCATACCATCGGCGGAAACGTGAGCGTCGTTATCAGCAACCCCTGGACAACGAAGTATATTTTTCCCAACGGCATGATTCCGTCTATCGCCCAGATCGGCGAGGCCATGGAAGGACTTTTCGTGATGGAGGACTGGCATAATTTCGGTCCCGATTACGACAGGACGCTGATGGCATGGTACGATAATTTCGAGAGGGCCTGGCCCCAACTGTGCGACAGGTACGGTGAGCGTTTCCGCCGCATGTGGCGTTTTTATCTCCTCATCTCGGCCGGTGCCTTTCGCTCACGGAGAACCCAGCTCTGGCATATCGTAATGACCCGTGAAGGACAGACGCAGCCGGAGTGCAGGCTCAGCTGAAGGGGTGAGGGGGGAGCGCAACTATGATCGATTCAGAGGTCATTGTTGTCGGGGGAGGCCCGGCGGGTTCATCCTGCGCCCGCATGCTCAAGCGGCGGGGCCTTGAGGTGCTGATAGTCGACGGGGAACACTTTCCCCGTGCCAAGCCCTGCGCCGGCTGGATCACCCCCGCCGTGCTGAATGATCTGGAATTTACTGAAGCAGAATATCCCTTCAGCTTTCAACGATTGCGGCGCATTCATTTCCACTCTTTTGGAATCGGAATCCCCGTGCCGACCCGCCAGTATTCGATACGGCGATATGAATTCGATCACTGGCTGATTGAACGGGCCGGCGTGCCCCTCCACCATCACCGGGTGCGAGCCATCAGGAAAGAGGGACGCCGGTTCATCATCGATGATGCCTACCGCTGCACCTATCTTGTCGGAGCGGGCGGTACGGCCTGCCCCGTCCGGCGAACCTTTTTTAATGCCTTCCTGCCGCGAAACAGAGAAAACCTGATAGTCACCCTTGAGGAAGAGTTCACCTATGACCATGGCGATCCCTTTTGCCGTCTCTGGTTTTTCGACCATGCATTGCCGGGGTATTCCTGGTATGTGCCGAAGGGAAAGGACCATGTGAATGTGGGGCTCGGTGCGAAATTCAGCGGAATGAAGGCCCGGAACGAGACCCTGCGCCGGCACTGGGATCGTTTTATCGAAAAACTGGACCGGCGTGGACTGGTGACGGGTCACCGATACAATCCCCGGGGGTATGCCTACTATCTCAGGACGCCCCCGGAGACGCTGCGGAGAGACAATGCCCTCATTATCGGCGATGCCGCCGGGTTGGCAACCGTCGATATGGGGGAGGGCATCGGTCCCGCCGTGCGCAGCGGCCTCCTTGCCGCCGATGCCATTGTTAACGGCGGTTCCTATTCATTGAAAACGATCCCCCGGTACAGTGCCTTCAATATTCTGTTTCCCTTTGTGTCTTGACGGGATAAAAATAGCTCTTATTTTGAAACAAGGAGAACACCGTATGAAATCAATGCTTATCACCGGCGCGGGCGGCGGCTATGCCCAGGCCCTTGCCCGGTCATTCAAAGATTCCGGTATCACCACAATCGGAGTGTCCCGTTCGGGGAATTTGAACTCCGATTTGTTCGATTATGAAATTACCACCGATATCTCGCAGGATTCGTCGGAATCCGCCGTAAAGGATTTCCTGAGTTCATCAGGTCTTGAGGTGTCCGGCGTGGTGGCCAATGCCGGTAACAGAGGGCCGTCGGATCATCTGGTAAATCTGAATCCCGGTGAAATCTTGAGCCTCATAAATGTACACTGCAATTCAGCTGTCAGGGTGCTTCACGCCTGCGAAGATTTTCTGACAAAACCCTTTAAATTCATTGCCATTTCAAGCAGATTCTCCTCCTTCTCGATGCATGAACGGGGAGAATTCCGGGAATATCGGCCCCTCTATTCCTATTCAATCGCAAAGGTTGCCCTCAACATGTTCTGCATGCGCCTGCGCGCCGAATTTTCACCGGATGAAGCGGAAATCTACCTGGTCCATCCGGGGAAACTGCTGACGGGAATCAGCGCCGCCGATGCCGCCGATGACCCCCATGAATCGGCACGGCGGCTCGTGAAATATGTCGACGATTATGACGGCAACCGTGTCCAGTTGTATGATCTTATGAAACAAAAAGTCATCGGGTGGTAGCGCGGAAGCTCCGTGCACATCTCCGGCAAAGAACCGGCCGGAGCTGTGCCGCTCATCGGCGTGGCGGCGCTTTTTTCAAAAGCCGTCATGAGTGAAAGTCCAGTCCCGATTACTGTGGAACCGTTGCGGTTCCTTTCGGTGCCCCCTGCTGCAGCTGTGAAATATTTCAGCCCGGTGGTATGAAATCCGTCATGCCGGTTTCATCCCATTCTCCTGTATACAGAAATCCAAAGAGCAGATTGATTCATGCCCCGCCCCTGTTGCGGAATTCATGTTTCCGGGGAGGCGCAGAGACGATCTCTACACAGGAAGACGACAGATATTGTCGCGGGCCGGTATGATCCGGGTGCAGCATACACGATTTCAGGAGTTGCCCTCTTTCCGGATTGTGGTGACGTGGCGTTCACCTTAGCAGGCATATCAGATGGAAGGAGCGGTTCGGCAAGGAGCGGCGATTTCATCTCTCTATTGAGCAGCCCGGATATACCGCCCGTGGCATTAACTGATCCGGCTCGCCGGAAGAATGAAAGTCAAGCCTCAGAACCCGGAGCCCCGAACTATTCTTATCTCCGAGACAAAGAAAATAAGGAACTTACAACAAAAGACCCATAGAATATATCACTGGCTTTTCCTTCGAAACCCTGATAGATGTGAACGCTCAGCCTGACCGGGCGTTCACGGAAAGGCCATGCTGCTCGGGTTGCGATGCCGCGGGGTCGATCGAGCACGCAGTCTGGAATGATAAAATCAAGGAGGCAGTAGACGATGGGTTCCAAAGAAAAAGAGACGGTATTACTTCACAAGACCAGTTTCGAAACAGAACTGAAAGAGCGCCGTGCATATCTCTTGGAAAAGGGCATTGATGCCCGGGAGATCACCAGGGATGGCGTGATCAGGAAGATACGTGCAAGGATACGGGAAGCGAATCTCAGGCTGAAGGCAATCGATGCCATTGCCGCCAGGACGGAAGAACTGGCAAAGATGAAAGCCGAGAAACTGGCTGCCCCGAAGAAGGAGAAAAAAGGAAAAGAGCCGGAAGCGGCGGCGCCCGAAAAGGGGAAAGAAAAGAAAAAGAAAAAAAAGAATGAAGCCGCTCCGGAAAAATAGCCGGAAATAATGAGGGCATGAACAGGCCGTCGCGGTAACGGAGATCGGCCCGCTCATGTTCTCATCCAATGAAGATCCCTTCCCGCGTTTCAGTCACTCCCGTTACCCTGTCATGGGGATAGCGGAGAAGAAGGCAATCCTCGTCGGCACAGAGAGAGGGGCGTCGGGAATCAGCCGCCCGATCCCGTATTGCTCTGGTGAGACGTCGAAGGGATAATCAAATTTTTGCCCCCGAAGAACCTGCCACTATTTTCTTGACAGCATATCCGAATATTTTTTCAATCGTGGCCCAATAGAATCCGTAACGCCACGCCCTTTGGCCGGAGAAATGATTGCCATGGAAACACGTGAAGAACGTATCGAGAGAGTCGTGAAGGAGGAAATCTCCATCCTTCCATACGATCCCGAATGGTCCCGGATGTTCGACGAGGAAAAGGCCCATCTGCTTGCCTGTCTGCCCAGTGAGCTGACAGGGAGGATCGAACACTTCGGAAGTACCGCCATCCCGCATCTGTGGGCAAAACCGGTGATCGATATTCTAATGGAGGTCACCTCCCTGGAGGAAACAAAGAGGAGAATCGTTCCCATCCTCGAGACCCGGGGGTATGACTACTTCTGGCGTCCGACCCGGGGAGACGACGTTCCCCCCTTCTATGCCTGGTTCATCAAGCGGAATCGGGCAGGAATACGTACCCATCATATTCACATGGTGGAGCATGACTTCCCGCACTGGGAACGGCTGCTTTTCAGGGATTATCTGATAGAGCACCCCGCTGTGGCCCGGGAATATGAAGCATTGAAACTTCGCCTGGTTCGCGAATATCCGAAGGACCGGGTGGCCTATACGGAGGCGAAAAGTTCATTCATTGTTCCGGTGACGGAAAGGGCAAAAAAATATTACGGGAAGAGGTGACAGAAAGAATCAGATCTCACTGCACAGTTCACAGACCTTTTTTTACTCCCCCGTGAGGGAAAAATCTTAAACTCTCACGCGGGATGCGGCACACCGTCAGTTGCCTGTCAGGGTAATGTCGGAAGGTTCGGTGGTGGTCCCTTCCGAGAGGGTAAATGTCCAGATCACATTATCGTTTCTCATGGCGTAGGTAACCGTCGTTGTGCCGTCGGTGTTCCACGTGCCGGCGAAATCACGGTAGGTGAGGTTCAGATCTCCCTGATTTGAGAAACCCAGATCGCTGAAGGTATCATATTCATCGGGAGCCCCCCGTCCTCCGTTTTCGAGGAGAGATCGTGCAAAGGCTATGGAGGCACGTGACTTCATGTCGTTCAGGGCAACCTGGAGTGTCCTTTCTTCGGCAACACTCTGAAGATCGAAACATTTCGGTGCTGCCATTGAGGAAAGGATAACAAGGATGAAGAGCAACGAAATAATGTCGATGAGGGTAAAGCCTTGTTCAGTTCGTACGATTTTTCTCACGTCAAGTCTCCATAAAAACAATGCCGAATCGTTCAGCCCTTTTAACATTTTGCCGACCGGTCCGTGATCACACGCGGGGGATAGCGTTCCCCGCGGTGATACGGCCGGTCAGTATCATGCAGCTATAGGCAAGGTCAAGGTTGTTATGGAGGCTATTTCAAAATCTCACGAGAGATCACCAGTTTCATGATCTGGTTGGTTCCTTCGTAGATCTGGGTAATCTTGGCGTCGCGCATCATGCGCTCAAAGGGATACTCGCGCATGTAGCCGTAGCCGCCGGCGATCTGCAGCGCGTCGGTGGTGACCTTCATGGCCGTGTTCGAGGCCACCAGCTTGGAGGCCGCCGACAGGTAGCTCT
>CAYTUH010000196.1:985-5586 GCA_964441165.1 uncultured Syntrophaceae bacterium | reverse complement strand
GCCGTGATGATAGATGGCGCCGTGCGCCATCAGTTCGATGATTCTGTCGACGAGGGTGGTTCGCAGTGTGTTGTCTGTTGTCTGCAGTCCCGGCGGTATCCTGTGGGGAAGCAGGGTCAGGGCAGCCGGTATGAGCGAGCTGGAAATAAAGACCGCGAAGAGTGCACCGATGGCCGAAAAGGCACCCCATTCCCTTACGGCTGAGAGTTCGTTGGTGGTGAGGGTCATGAAGGCGATAAATGTGGTGACCCCCGCGAGAAGCACCGTCAGCGATATGTGCGTCATCGAGGCATGGAGGCCGGGGAGTTTCCCTCTTTCGGTGATCCTGTCGAAATCGGCGTAATACTGATTAAGGATATGGATTGAGTAGGAGCTTCCGACGGCGATCATCAGCGTGGGCAGCGATGATGCCATGACGGTGATTTTATATCCCAGGTGCCCAATGAGGCCGAGAACCCACAATTCGGTGAGCCCGAGCGATAGAAAGGGCAGAATGACGCCCCGCCTGGAACGGAAGTTGAGGTAGAAGATGAACATAACCACGAACATGACCAGGGGGACCAGAATAATGAAATCGGAACGGATGTAGTCGACGACCCAGACATAGACAATGGGCATGCCCGTGGCGTCGATATGGAGATCCCGGTGATTTTCGATGATTTCCTTGAGTTCCCGTGCGACGGGATCGCGGTCCTCCACATTGATAAATTTGATAATGACGCCGAAGTCGGTGATTTCACCGGTTGCCGGATCACGGGCGTAGAGGGCGTTCTCGTAGGCCGGATTCCGCTGGAGCCGTGCCCTGAAACGATCGATTTCTTCCTTCGACCGGGGAAGGATGCGGGCGTCCGAATCGTCAACCGGAACGAGATCATATGCTTCAAGGGTATCGAATTCACCCTTGATGTCTTCCGAGGTGAGGGGCGAAATGATCTCGTCTATCAGTTCAAGACGCTTCAGTCCCGCAGAATATATAATACCCTTGCGCAGCCTTTCGAGGTTGCTTCTGTCCAGTGTGTCGGGGTTGTCTATGTGTTTTTCGATGAGCCGGGACAGAAGTCTTCGGAAAGGGGGATCATTATCGAAAAGGGCCATGAGGTCGACGGTGGCCACCGTTCCCTCCGAAAGGACACGGTCGAAACGCCGGAGACGATGAGCCTCTTTTCCCTCATCGAAATCCTGGTACTCTTCGATATCCACGATCAGGGCATCGAATTTTCGCAAGGTCTCATGGCTCCAGAGATCACCGTCGGATACGGCCATAACGACGAGTTGGCCGTTATCGCCGTAGGTTTCCTTGACCTTGTTATAGAAGAGGTACTTGCTGTCGTGTTTCGGCATGAGCGTCTCGATGGAATTGTCAATCTGGAGCTTTGTCATGCCCGGCGCCAAGAGGGCTGTTATAAGTCCAAGTATGACAAAGACAAGAATCGGGCGCCGTATTGCGAAATCAATGAATCGGTTCATCGAATCACTCTCTCCCTTGCGCTGGTTTCGTCATGCCCTTCCTGCAACAAGACAGGGCAAGGTGCCTCATGGGTCCTGCGGTTCTGCTTACCCTTGATCCATTCAACCGTCGTGCCCCGTGATTTTACCGCTGCCATAGCGCGCGGCCAGCTCCAGATAAATCCGCGTGGCAAACCTGTTCATTTCCAGCTCATCTTCCCGCAGTTCGCGCACGAGACGCGCCGGCGAGCCGAGAATAAGCGACCGGGGCGGAAATGTCTTGTGGTAGGGGATGAAGGTCTGTGCGCCGACAATGCTGCCTTCGCCGATTTCGACGTAGGTCATCACCGTCGCATTCATTCCCACCATCACGCCGTCTCCGATCGTGCAGCCGCGTATGACGGCACCGTGGCCGATTGATACGTTGTTTCCGATTCTCGCGGGATGATTCATGTCGCTGTGTATGACGGCATTATCCTGGATGTTGGTGCCTTCGCCTATGACGATGGCACCCTCGTCTCCCCTGAGGACCGCATTGAACCAGATGCTCGATTCCTTTCCAACGACCACGTCGCCGAATATACGGGCACCGGCGGCAATAAAGACCGTTTCGTCGATCCTGGGTCTGAGAATTTCCTTGTCTCGTTCGAATGTCATGTCACTATCCCTGTCCCTGTCCTGGAGATGGTATGGCGCCCCTATGCAGTCTTTTGCCGGGAAGGATATCCGTTGCAGTAGCAGAGAACGGGAAGGTCATTCGCGATGGCGGCGAAACAGCGGTTGCAGGATACACAGGCCGCGCAATCGGTTTTTCCTTCGTGTATCTTCCTGACCAGGTTCGGTTCCCTGAGAAAGGGACGGCTCAGGGAAATGAAATCCGCATGATTCCGTTCCAGGACGTCATTCATGATCGCCACGCTGCGCATCCCTCCTACCAGGATGAGCGGAATGTCGCCGATTACCGGTTTCACCCGGACGGCTGCCTCCCTGTTGTAGGCCTCGACAAGATTGTATTTCCCCCGCAGACGGCCCACCACTATCTTCGCGAGGGGTTTTTTCCATGCGGGGAGGCTCTGCACGAGTTCTTCTACCGGTACGTCTCCCCGGCACATGTTCATGTAGGAGAAGAGGGTGCCGCAGCTTATTTCGAGGGCGTCGATTTCAAGCGCGGCAAGTTTCCGCGCATACTCCACGGCCAGCTCAGGCGTGATTCCTTCCCGCGGTGTGTGATCGTCGGCGTTCAGCTTGACGATCAGGGGCATGCCTTCGGGGATGAGGCTTTTCACTTCAAGAATTACCTCACGCAGGAGCCTGAAGCGGTTCTCCGTCGTTCCTCCCCAGGCATCGGTTCTTTTGTTGAAAAAGGGGGAGAGGAACTGGTTCAGGAGGTAGCCGTGTGCGGCGTGGATCTGGATACCGTCGGCACCTGCTGCCACTGCACGCTGGGCGGCAGCGCCGAAAGAGGTGGTTGTTTCCTGAATCTCTTCGTCGGTCATCGCACGGGGCTTGAAAAAATAAACGGGATCTCTGGCGGCCCGTGAGGGGCCAAGGGGAGTCCGGCCGATAAGCTGAGGACTGGTCTGCTGTCCCGAGTGGGCGATCTGAAAAAAGACAGTTCCCCCTTCATCGTGGATCGCCCGGACGAGGTTTTTCAAACCCGGTATCATTGCGTCGCAATGGATTCCGGTCTGATACCGCACGCCTCTTCCCAGGGGGTCGATATACATGAGTCCGGGAATGATGAGTCCTACTTCGCCCCTCGCCAGCATTCGGTACTTTCTGATAAGCTGTTCGGTGACCTCTCCCGTTTCACGGGCCATCCCTTCATAGGTGGCGGAGTGAACAAACCTGTTCCCGATCTCTTTCGTTCCGATCTTCTTCGGGGTGAAGAGGAGAGACATCGACAACCTCCATGCCGAAACGTTCAGGTCCTTTCAGGCACCGTCGTGCCCGTGACTGACCACACACATTTTTATGGGTCGTGCTGATACAGAATTGATTCCCTCAGAGAAATGTAGATATCACATTGCCTGCTGATTTTATAGTGAAATATTTGAAAGCCGGGACAGGAAATTTGTCTTATTCACATTCCTCTTTACCACTATAGTAAAGGCACTTCAACCTCCACCGGTTCGCGAATGTTTTACCGACTGCAACTGCGCAGGATCTCACGGATTCAACAAAGGAACAGAAGCCTGCGGAAGAGGCGGCGGCGATATGTACTTCCTGATCAACCTGTGTCGTGCCGACACCCGGGATGAGATAATGTCCATATCGTTGAAATCGGCAGGGACCCTTGCAATAAATATCAGGAAGCTGACCTGAGAGGTATGGCAAAAGACGCCGTGGATGTGGTATTGAAAAACGCGGGGATTGAGAAAAAATTCATCAGGACAACAATCGTATCACCAACATTCAGGGGAGTGGTTTCAAACAGGCATTCCATTGGGGGCGAAGTCGCTCCCGTCTCTTTGGGTATTGACGCGATTGTCGCGGGACGCCTTCGTAATTATGGGCAGTCTATTCACGGAGGGTTCTGTGAGTGGGACTGACTGTCCCCGTGAATGAGAGCAGAGGCTTTAAAAAATCTTGAGAGACGGGATCTTTCGGGTCACAGGCAATCATAGGACCTGTGCGGGGCCTTGATCGCAGAGGCCGCTGATACGATGTCGGAAATGAACATCCTGTTCCTGTTGCGTTGATTTCTTTAAAAAAGCGAGGGAGATTGCGATGAAGAACGTCTTTATCACGGGGGTATCGGGTTATTTCGGTTCAAAACTGGTAGCGTTGTTTGACAAAATGGATGAGGTGGAAACCATCACGGGGATAGATATACATGTACCCCGCATCACCTCGCCGAAGCTCGAGTTCGTCAAACATGATGTACGGGACGACATGTATCCCGCCCTGGCGACAAGGAATATCGACTGGGCCATCCATACCGCCTTTATCCTTCCACCCCTCCACGACAGGGGGTTCATGGAGGATATCAATATCAACGGAACGAGAAACTTTCTCCATTCCTGCGTGAATGCCGGGGTGAAGCAAGCCGCCGTGGTGACGATCTTTCTCTGCGGCAGCTTGCCTGGCAGCGTCTCGGCATACGGCCTACGCGGGTCTGCTGCCCCGGTGAGGCGCATCGCCTGATAGACAAA
>CAYTUH010000196.1:0-975 GCA_964441165.1 uncultured Syntrophaceae bacterium | reverse complement strand
ATGCCGGGGTGAAGAATCTTGTTCACTGCTCGTCCACCACGGCCTACGGCTTTCATCCGGATAATCCGGTTCCCCTGACGGAAGAGAGCCCTCTCAGGGGGAATGAAGATTTTACCTATTCAAAAAACAAGAAAGAGCTGGAGCATATCTGTGCCGAGTTCAGAGAAGCCCACCCCGATGTCTGTCTCACCGTCATCCGGCCCTGTTTCGTGGTGGGTCCCGGTTTCTACAATCCCCTCTCGCGGCATCTCAGCAAGAAGATCGTCATCCTGCCCCGTAACCCCGCCCCATTCCAGTTCATCCACGAGGACGATCTGATCGAGATAATCGGGATACTCCTGAAGGAGGGAAAGCAGGGTGTCTATAACCTTGCCGCCGATGGAACCATGACCTTCGACGAGATGGCGGCGATGCTGGGGAACTGGCCGCTCAAGCTGCCGGTGCCTCTCATGCGCCCTCTCAACGACCTTATGTGGGCCCTGCGCCTGAAGTTCATTACGGAATTTCCGACGCCTGGGATGAATCTGGCACTCTATCCCTGGATCGCCAGCAACGAGAAGATCAAGAATGAGCTGGGCTATACATTCAAGTACACTACGAAGGAGGCCTTCGAGGATTTTGCCCGTTCAGTCCGTGGGTAAGGGCTCCATCGTCGTGAAGGGAGGAAAGGGCTGCAATGCAGAATTGCAGGGGAGTCACAGCTTTGATGGCGGGTGATTCCATCCTCATGCCTTCATTGCCGAAGATGCTTCCAACAGTGATGGAAAGACGTATTTCTCCTTCAGGGTGAAGCATGGTTTCTGTCATGAACCGACGAAGCAGGTCCTTCAATAATCAGATCAGGAAAGGAAGCCTATGAAGATCCTCGTAACCGGTGCCGCGGGTTTTATCGGCAGGCATCTCTGCCGTGCAGTGGCGGAAAAATGTCATTCCGTGCGGGCCGCTGCGCAGCCGCACCTGGAAAAATGGAGGCAC
>CAYTUH010000195.1:0-5588 GCA_964441165.1 uncultured Syntrophaceae bacterium | reverse complement strand
GACGCAGAATTGGAAAGCCCTGTCCGATGCGGAAAAAGGTACGGTCGAAAAGAGTGCTCCGGGAAAGCCTCGACGCCTATACCGGTGCCTACCTCATCGTTTCACACGACCGCGATTTTCTGGCACCCCTGATCAATAAAGTCGTCACGATCCGGGACAATAACGTCATCCTCCATCACGGAACCGTTGACGACTATCTCGAAAAGCTCCACGCGGAAGAACGGGCCCGGTCCGACGGTGAGCATCCTTCTTCAGGAGAGGCGTCCGTCAGTTTCAGAAACCGTAAACGGGAAGAAGCGGAAAAACGGCAGGAACGGTACCGGAAACTGAAACCGCTCAAGGGATCTCGCCTGGCGGTGGTACGGGATATCGAGGAAGCGGAAGGAAGAAAAAGAGAGATTGAAACGGCCTTTGCCGACCAGGCAACCTATGACGATGAAAAACGTGTCAGGGCGCTCAACATCGAACATGCAGAAATCATGTCGCGTCTCGACGGGCTTTACACCCGGTGGACGGCACTGGAAGAAGAAGTCATCGCCATCAGCGACGAATAAACAGACCGTCCCATCGTCGTCACGTCGTCAATATATCCATTTATTTCATAATATTAAACCTGAGGATCACGACGGTACCGCGGGGGGCATTGTCCTCGAGGGCTGCGAAACCTCCATATCGTTCCATGGCCGTGTGCACGATATGCATCCCCAGGCCCGTCCGGCCCGTCTCACCGTAGGTAAAACCCTCCTCAAAGACACGGTCTTTGATCTCATCGGGGATACCGATGCCGTCATCGGCGATGCGCACATGGCAGAATCCATCCGCACTGTCGATTTCGATGGCAATCCTGCCGGCTTTTCCGTGCAGGAGGGCATTCTTCAGGATATTATCGATGACGGACTCAAGGGACTCATCTGCCAGGACAAGACCCTTTCCCTGCACGGTAATCTCCGTAGCGGGGGGGTATGTGGACGCCACTTTTTCTGTAATATCCTTAATATCCAAGATCTTAAGTTCCTTGTGCGTCAGAACGAAGGATTCCAGCTCCCGCATCCGCCGGATGAGCCCCACACTTTTACCAACGGATCGGTCTGCCTCGTGGAGCATCTCCTGGTCGCCTTCGTCCCGGTAGAGACGCAGGGCGCTCCTGATGACGCTCAGATTGTTGATCAGGTCGTGCCGGAGAATTTTATTGATGAGTTCCAGATGCTGGCGGTGCAGGCGCAATTCCTGTTCCGTGCGCTTGAGATAGGTGATGTCACGGGAATAGAGGGCCATCGCCACCACCGTCCCCGTACCGTCCATGATGGGGTAGATACTGTTGTCAAGGACCCTCTCGGCGATGGTCTCCTCAAAGCGTATGGGCCCGCGGGAGAGAATCACTTTTTCCATCCACCCTCGCAGAGAGCCGGCGGTGTCATGGTCGACAAGATCATAGAGGCTTGTCCCGGGAAGGTGCCTTTCATCTTTGCCCAGTCGGTGGGCCGCAGACTGATTGAGTGAAAGAATGGTACCGTCCAGCGAAAGGAGCAGCGCATCGTCGGTAGGTGCGTTCAGGAGAGCCCTCGCCGTTTCCTCGCTCTTTCGCAGGGCCGCCTCGGCCTTGTTGCGCTTATCGATCATGATATTGGCCGAACGGGCAAGTATTTGAAATTCGAGGATATCCAGTTTTTCCGCGTCAATCGTGACGGATTTCGTCGCAGCGGTACGGAAGAACTCCGTCAAGGCCCTGAAGCTGCCGGTGATCCGAAGGGAAAGATACCGTGCCACGATATAGATGATAAAGAGGACCACCACCATGATGGCACCGATGACGAAGAGGTTCGTGGCAATCCGTTTCTCCAGTTTTATTTTTTGCAGTGCAATGAAGCGCTCGATGTCATGGAGATAGAATCCCGCACCCACAACCAGATTCCAGGGTTCATAGAGTTTAAAAAAGATCATCTTCTCCTGGGGGCCGTCCATGAAAGGCCTCCGGTCGGAATAGAAGAGGAAGCCCTCTCCCGCCGTGCGCAATTTCTGCAAACATTCCTTTACCACATATCGGCCCGCGGCGTCAGGTTTGTCGGCATCAATCAGGGTTCCCACCATTTCGGGATTATTCCGGCTCACTTCGATACGGCCGAAGGCGGGCCCGCCATTGATGTCGAGGAGCCGGACGAGGAAGACATACCCCTCATCCTGCTCACCGAAGCTCAGATTCTTCACATATTGGAAGATTTCCTCTTCGATATCGGTGCGCACATTATCGAGATACTCACCCGTGCCGATGTACCAGCCGAGAGGTTCGAAGGCCTTCACGAAGGTTATTTTGGGATAGATCATCTCGCTGCCCGCGTCGGGCTTACTCCAGTAATCGACAACAAAGCCCTCACCGCTTTTCCTGATCACGTCGATTTCGTCGCGGATGACGTAATTGCCGCGGACGTCCTGCAACTCGAGGAGGTTCCGGTTTTCATAGTGGGGCTTGACGGGATAGAGTTCCTCCACCCCGTCGAGTGACACGATGAAATAGTAGCCTCGTCCGTTATTGAAACGCACGGGACGGAGGGCGTCCTTGATCATACCCCCTATCTCCTCTGCGCTTTTGCGATTCCTGTTTTCCGCGTAAATATGTGCGGCGACGGCGTGGGCCTCGTAGACCCGGTTTTTTATGCCCTGCCGCAGGCGGATTTCCGTCTGCAATCGCTGATATTCGATGTAATCGACGACCTTTTCCACGGTATTCCGTATCAGTGCCTTCTGGTTCTCCATGAAGGCTTCCCGCACCTCCCGGGATTCCGTCCGGAAGCGCTCATATTCCCGCGATACCCAGAAGTACCCGACAATCGAGATGGAAATCACGGCAAGCAATACCATATAAATCAAATATATATTTGTGATGCTCCTCTGTTTCTCTGCCATAAATCATATTCTCTTACTGTATCTGAGGGGTTCAAAGGCGATGGTGAAGGATGTTCCGGTACCCCCCTCGTGCCGGATGGTGCCGTGGAGCTGTTCCGTCAGATCCCGTACAAGCTGCAGCCCCAGGGTGTCGCCGCGGTCCAGATCGAAGGCCGTCGGCAGTCCCACTCCCGTATCACTCACGGTCAACAGGAACCGCTCCGTTTCCACATCGGGACGGAGGGTAACGTGGAGTTCGCCGCTGCATCCGCCGGGAAAGGCGTATTTCAGGGCATTCGAAACAAGTTCGCTCACGATGAGACCACAGGGGATTGCCGTCTCTATCTCGAAGACCACATTCTCCACCTCAACGATGGGCCTCACCATCGATGAGTTGACATGGTACGCGCTGTACAGGCGGCCGATCAAATGGCGCACATATTCTCCGAAATCGATACGGGAAAGATCCTTCGACTGGTAGAGTTTCTCATGCACAAGGGCCATCGTCCGCACCCTGACCTGGCTGTCCTTGAACAGCTCATAGGCCCGGGCATCTTCCACATGACGGGATTGCAGACTCAGCATGCTCGATATCACCTGCATATTATTGTTGACGCGGTGATGTATCTCCCGGAGCAGGGCCTCTTTTTCCCTGAGCGACCACCTGATCTCATCCTCCGCCTGTTTCCGGTCCGTCACGTCCCTGGTAATGCCCCTGAATCCCGTCGCGGTCCCGTCCGAATTTTTTACCAGCGTGACAAAGGTTTCAATGTCGCAGCGGGTGCCGTCCTTCCGGAGGAGTTGCCACGTATAGATTGAGCCGGGACGTCCCGTTCGAAAGGTGGTATGAAAGACCTGATAGATCGCCCGGGCGTTGGCATAATTCATATAGTTGCGGTAATTCATGTTCCGTAATTCCCGGTGGTTATAACCCATCATCCGGCAAAAGGCGTCGTTGTAAAAACGAAGGTTCCCCGACAGATCCACTTCGAAATAACCGTTATCCATGACATCGATAATCGTTCGATACTTTTCCTCGCTCGCCTGCAACTTCTCGAAGGAGAGTGCATTGGCGATGCTGATTGCCATATGAGAGGCTATTCCCATCAACATGTTCATGTCGCTTTTTGTCAGCGTGCGCTTGTGGCGCACCGTATTGACCGCCAGCACCCCCAGCGATTCCCTCTCATAGACGATGGGGACACAGATGAGTGAGCGGACATCCAGTTTTGTTATCATTTCCCGTGTTATTTTCGAGATAAATTGACGGTCCATGATCTGAATGTCTTCAATCAGAAAGGGCTTCTGTGTAGTGAAGACCGTCGTAGCCACATCGGTGGAAGGGGGCGCGGCATCGTTGATGCCGAGATCGGGGAAATTTTCGTTGTTCCGCAGTACAAGATCCATCTCGGGGGAAAAGCCGAAGCCCGCCCTGAAGACGAGCTGCCTCCGTTCGTCGTCGGCAATCCATATCACGCCCCTGTCAAAATCAAGGCGTTTCTCCATGGCGTCCATCACGGCGTCGAGGAGCGTGTCGATGTCCAGGTACGTGGAGGTGTTCTGTCCGATTTCCTGCATGAGGATCGAATTGTTGTACCGCATATTCGTCTCTTCCAGGAGATAGTTAGCTGCGTCTCCCTGCACGCTTATGGTCCTGGTTAATTCCCCTTTTTCGAGGTGTAGGGAATAGAGGGAAAGGGCCATGGTGGCCACAAGATAGGGGGGCAGCATGAGAAGCCAAACCGTTCGGGGAATGATGAAAAAAAGCACTCCCAAAAAGGCCATCCCGGTCAGGAAAAAATAGTTCCGGAGAAGGTTCCATAATCTCGACGGGGGCGTGACCCAGGTAATGACGTAATGGCAGTGTCTGTCACCGCGATGCAGGCATTGCGGATGCTCCACCCGGGGATAGGCACCGGTAAAGAAATAGGCCATCGACTCAAGGGTACCAAGGCGGTTCTGACATTGATAGGGTTTCTCGACCACACCGGGAGACGGAACCGCCGTGATTTCAACCTTGTTCGACTTCAGTTTCGTGGTTTTTACCAGCGCTCCACGGCTCAGGAGGGGATAAATTTTTTCCACCAGCTTATAGACCGTGGGCAGGTTCAGCAACCCCAGGGTATATTGTTTTATTGCCCCCAACCCCTCGGCCGATACGGTATAGCGGCCGGCGAGACGGGCAATGTCCTGCTTCCCCGTCTTTTCCACGAGGATCTCATGAAACCGGTCCACATGATGCTGTCCGAACCAGTGGGCATGATCTTCGATCTCGTATCGTGCAATACCCGCATAGTCAAGGAGTTCGTCGATATCGATATCGCGGTGGTACTTCTCGATATATTCGAGGTAGGTTTTTATGATCCGGCTGTTATAGAGTTCCGCAGAATGATGCATCGTTCCATCCTTAATCCATCGGCACAGGAAATAGAAGGCCCGTCCGCTCCCGGAATGAGGAGAGCACGGACAGGCGACGGAGCTTTCGGTCACGGCACTGTATAGGCAATTTTATTGCGGATTACAAGACGATTTTACGGATTTTCATATCATCACTCACCTGCGACGGACCGTCATGGTGCACACCGTCCTTGACCCGCCGCTCGCGGCCCCCTATAATCCGCAGGAGTGTAATGCCCAGCCGCCGCCGCGGCGCTCACAGGGCAGAAAGGTACAGGTGATGAGAACCGTTATCACTCTTTCCACGTCCC
>CAYTUH010000194.1:0-5635 GCA_964441165.1 uncultured Syntrophaceae bacterium | reverse complement strand
AAATCGCCATGTATTACGGAATATGGGAGCGTGCCCATTCGCTTCCCCCTAAAAAGTGAGGGATGATCATGAGCGGAAAAGATCTGCTGCTGTCAATCGATAACGGGACTCAAAGCCTGAAAGCACTGATCTACGATCTTGAAGGAAACCTGCTGGCGAGGCAGCGGGTTGCCTTTCAGCCCTATTTTTCGGAGAATCCCGGGTGGGCTGAGCAGGACCCCGAGGTCTTCTGGAAGGCCCTCTGCCAGGCCTGTAAAGAGGTGTGGCGGGGCGGGGACATCGCAAAGGAACGCATCGCCGGCGTGGCTGTGACGACACAACGCGCAACGGTGATCAATGTCGACGGCGGGGGAAAACCGTTGCGGCCCGCCATTCTCTGGCTGGACCAGCGAAAAACCTACGGTCTCCCGCCTCTGGAAGGTTTCTGGGGATTACTCTTCAAGGTGACGGGATTGAAGAGCACCATCGATTATTTCCGGGCGGAAGCCGAAGCGAACTGGCTCAATACCTACCAGCCCGAACTTCTCAGGGACACCCATAAATATCTTCTCCTCTCGGGATATCTTACCTACAAACTGACCGGTGAATTCGTCGATTCCGTGGGCTGTCAGGTGGGGTATGTCCCCTTCGATTACAAGAAACTGCAGTGGGCGCCGGACTGGGACTGGAAGTGGAAATGTCTTTCCATGGAGCGGTCAAAACTTCCCGATCTCTTTCCCGTGGGTGAGCAGCTCGGCGCGATCACGGCCCGGGCTGCAGAGGAAACGGGAATTCCCGAGGGGCTTCCCGTTATTGCCGCCGCGGCCGACAAGGCCTGCGAGGTCATCGGATCGGGGAGCCTGGAGCCGTCGGTGGGCTGTCTGAGTTACGGTACCACAGCGACCATCAACATCACCCACAAAAAGTATATTGAAGCCGTGCCTCTGCTCCCCCCGTACCCCGCGGCGGTGCCGAATTACCATACCATCGAAGTGCAGGTCATGCGCGGGTACTGGATGGTGAGCTGGTTCAAGGAGGAGTTTGGACATCCCGAAATTCAGATGGCGGCGAAGCAGGGCGTCGAGGCGGAGGAGCTCTTCGATGCGCTCATCGAGGATGTGCCGGCCGGCTGCATGGGGCTGATGTTGCAGCCTTACTGGACACCGGGATTGAAACTGCCGGGACCGGAGGCGAAGGGGAGCATTATCGGTTTCGGCGACGTGCACAACCGGGCCTACCTCTACCGTTCGATCCTTGAAGGGCTTGCCTATGCCCTCAGGGAGGGGAAGGAACGAATCGAGAAACGGACGGGGATTCCCATCACAAGCCTCCGCGTGTCAGGGGGAGGGTCCCAGAGTAGAAAGGCGATGCAGGCCACGGCAGACATCTTCGGTCTCCCCACGGCAAAGCCTCATCTCTACGAGACCTCGGGGCTCGGGGCGGCAATCGATGCGGCTGTGGGACTGGGGCTGCATGCAAACTTCGATGATGCCGTCAAAACCATGACCCATGTGGGCGAAGTCTTCGAGCCGAATCTGGAAAATCACCGCCTTTATGATGCATTGTACCGGGATGTCTATCGGAAACTGTACAAGCGGCTCAAACCGCTCTATGAAAGGATCAGGGAAATAACAGGCTATCCCGAAACCCTTTCTACCGGGTAGAACAGGAAGGGGGCGTCAATCTCTTCTAATGTTACTCCGGCAATAAATCTCATCAAATGTCATGCCGGACGTGGTCCGGCATCCAGTCTGATCCTGGATTCCCGTTTTTCCGGGAAATGTCGACTTAGTCATACCCTATTGCCGAAGTAGTAACTGCGGTCAGTGATAGTAGGGGGGGATCTCTTCCTCTTCCTCGTCATCACCGTCTTCCTCGTCATCGCGGTAGGATCGTTTTTTTCTGATGAAACGGGCAAAACCGAAAAGGGTGACCACCGCGGCAAAGACAAAAAGAATCTGGTAGAGATTCCGGCTCAGGAAGGCGAGCCAGGGGACCTGTTTCCCGAGATATCCGTGCCATTCCCTCTCCAGGCTTTCCAGCGGCATGCCGCAGATTATATCGACGGCCCTTTCAATGGAACTTCCAGCCGCCAGGCGATTCAGAATACTCAGGAGCGCCCGTTCTCCATAGACGCCGATAATGTATTCCACGAAGCTTTTGCTTTCCTCATAGGCCAGCGTGAGGTCCGGGTCATGTGACGGGAAGGACGCCGTGATTGAATCAAGGGGGATGTACCGTCCCGTTACGCCCGCCCGAATGAGCACTCCCGGGCCTTTATCATCCATGATGATTTCGGAGATACCGCCCGTAACCCACTGTGCCACTCCCTCGTCGAGCCACCGGGGAAGAAGGGCTCCGTCGATTTCCTGGTGGAGCAGAAGGTGACAAAGTTCATGTTTTACCGTGACGGGAAGCGAGAAGGGATGCCGATTCATGCGCGAGTAGTCGATGACGATAAGGTCTTCTCCCGGGACAGCAAAGGCGACAAAGAGGTCGTGTCCCGAGAGCTTCCGGAATTGTTGCCTCTCCCTGATCAGAAGGATCGTCGGTTCTGCCCGGAGGGTCCATCCTGTTTGTTTTTCCACCTCAGCCCTGAGGCGCGAATAGACGACGGTGAGATTCCGCGCCGCCTTTTCCAGAGGCTGGTCGTAGATAACGATGACATTGTCCCCCGCCATCGTGCCGGTTTCCTGCCCCGGTGCGGGATGCGGAAAAAGGCAGAAAAAAATGAGGAGGACTATGAAAAGGGATTTCAGCATTCTGCGAATATAGCAGAAAAAAGAGCGGGGTGACAACTCAGGAATCGGGGGATTGCTTTCGTTTCAGGGCCCGGCCGCCGAGATAGGCCTCCTGGACTTTCTTGTTTGACTTCAGTTCCGCCGCCGTGCCGCTGATGGTCAAACGTCCATTTTCCAGGACATATCCTTTATGGGCGAGTCCCAGTGCCTTGTGTGCGTTCTGCTCCACCAGCAGAATGGACGTTCCCTGCGCATTGATTTCACGAACGATGTCGAATATATGATTTACCAGAATCGGTGCGAGGCCCAGCGATGGTTCGTCGAGAAGGAGCAGTCGGGGAGAACTCATGAGGGCGCGTCCGATTGCCAGCATTTGTTGTTCACCACCGGACAGCGTGCCCGCAAGCTGGCGGTGCCGTTCCCTGAGGAGGGGGAAGAGAGAAAAAACTCTCTTTTTTGCCTCCATGACCTCTTTGACATGTTTCTTCCTGGTGTATGCGCCAAGATTCAGGTTTTCCTCGACGGTAAGCGTCGTGAAGACCTTTCTTCCTTCCGGCGATTGCGATACGCCTCGCTTCACGATCTCGTAAGCAGGAATTCCGTTCAGCTTCTCATTCCGGAAGACAATGGATCCGCTGCCGATGGGGAGAAGTCCCGAAATTGAGTTGATGAGCGTTGTTTTTCCCGCTCCGTTCGCACCCAGCACCGCCACGATCTCGCCTTCGTCAAGATGGAGCGAGAAGCCCTTCAGTGCCTCGATAGACCCGTAGTAGATGTGGAGTTCTTCTATGGCGAGCAGCGTGTTCATATCATGACACCTCGCTGACGGCATCGTTGTCGCTTCCCAGATAGGCTTCGATAACGCGGGGATTGTTATAGATGTCTTCCGGGAGGCCTTCGGCTATCTTTCTGCCTTCATCCATGACGGCGACCCAGTCGGAGATGCCCATGACCACATTCATGTCGTGTTCGATAAGGAGAATGGTCAGCCGTTCCTTTTCGATCAGTTCCCGGAGGAATTCCATGAGGACTTCCGTTTCGCCGGCGTTGAGTCCGCTGCTCGGTTCGTCAAGCACAAGCAGTTTCGGTTCTGTCGCCAGCGCGCGGGCTATCTCCAGCATCCGCTGGCTACCGTAGGGAATGTTCTTCGCCAGTTCATGGCGGAACCGGTCGAGGCCCACCTGGCCTATCCGTGATTCGGCAACCTCCCGAATGTGACGTTCTTCCCTTTTCTGCCCGGAGGTCGAGAAGACCGATGACCATACTCCCTTGCTCCCGCGGCAGTGCTGACCGGCCATGATATTTTCAAGGCAGGTCATGTTTTGAAAGAGACGGATATTCTGAAAGGTTCGGGCGACTCCCTCCGCCACGATCTGGTGCGGTTTTCGTCCGGTAATCTCTTTCCCGCTGAAGATGACCTGGCCCCTTTCAGGACGATAGATGCCGGTCACCACGTTGAAGACCGTCGTCTTCCCCGCCCCGTTCGGTCCGATAAGGCTGAATATTTCTCCCTGATATACCTTTGAATCAAAGGCGTTCACCGCCGTGAGGCCACCGAAGATCTTGGTAAGCTTCCGGGTTTCCATCACCACGTCATTGTGAGCATTACGACGGTTCGTTTCAGGCATTCTTTTTCCTCATCCTGGATAATAATGAAGAGAATTCGGCGCTGCCCCGTTTCCGTGGCCATACGCCTCCGGGCCTGAACATCATCATGAGTATCATGACGAGACCGAAGATGAGCATCCGATACATGGCGAAGGGACGAAAAATCTCCGGGAAAAGGCTGATGAATGCGGCGCCGATGAGAATCCCGGGGATCGATCCCATGCCGCCTATCAGGACGATGCAGAAGAGCATGCATGATTCCCAGAAACTGAAGCTTTCAGGAGACACGGCCATCAGTTTGCTGGCATAGACATTGCCGGCCACGCCGGCCAGGGCTGCGCCCAGAACGAAGGCGAGCAGTTTGTAATACCGCACGTCGATCCCACTGGCTCCGGCGGCGACTTCGTCTTCCCGTATGTAGTTCCAGGCCCTCCCGATACGGGAATACTGGAGGCGGGTCAGACCCAGTATGGTCAGGGCAACGATGATCCATATGAGGAAGTAGTATTCGATGGATGAATCAATGACAAAGGGGCCGCCGAGGGAGGGAAAATCGATGCCGTAGACGCCGTTGGGACCGCCGGTGAGGTCGAAGGGGTTATTGATGAGTGCCAGGCGGACGATTTCCCCCATTCCGATTGTGACGATACAGAGATAATCACCCCGGAGATGGATAATGGGGGAACAGACCAGATAGGCGAACAATCCCGCGGCAACGGCGCTGAAGGGCAAGAGCAGGAGGATCGGTATCCCGAGTTTCGTGTTGAGGATTGCCGTCGTGTAGGCTCCGATGGCGTAGAACCCCGCATGTCCCAGGTCGAAGAGGCCGACTTCTCCCAGGACGATATTGAGACTGAGTCCCAGGAGGGCATAAACGCCGAAGAAAAAGGCAATGTCGATATAATAGTTGTCAACGAGGAAGGGGTAGATGAGAAAAACCCCCAGGACGGCAAAGAGTGCTGCCGGTTTTGAACCGAAGAACCGCCCATGTTCCGCTGCTTTGCTCGCGTCCATGGGCTACACCTTCTCCGCTACCTTCTCGCCGAAGAGCCCCGTGGGACGGAAGATCAGTACGAGAATAAGAATCATAAAAACAAAGACATCTTTCCATGCTGCCGAGATATAGGCGGCGCCGAGCATTTCCAGAACCCCCAGAATGAGACCTCCGAACATGGCCCCCGGGAGATTGCCGATACCCCCCAGGATGGTCGCCGTAAAGGCCTTCAGTCCGTAATTCCATCCCATGGTGAAACTGATCTGGCGGTAGTACATGCCCACCATGACACCGGCGATTGCTCCCAGTGCCG
>CAYTUH010000193.1:5386-5666 GCA_964441165.1 uncultured Syntrophaceae bacterium | reverse complement strand
GGGAAACCGGCTCGATGAAGCGGTCCTGCGTCGCGTGGTCGAGGAAACACGCCGCCAGGATGATCTCACCTCGGAACTGCTCGAATATCAACGCCTCGTGCCCACACCGTTGCCGGGTATCTTCGACCTGATTCTCTACGGCGGGAAATTCATGATGGGCGGGATGCCGGTCTTTACGGGCCTTCTGGAAGCCATGCTTGACCGGGCGAAGGAGAATGCGCGCCTGAATATTGCGGGAACGACGTCCCGGGAAGAAAAGCTCCGGGGGCTTTTCTGCTAT
>CAYTUH010000193.1:3784-5376 GCA_964441165.1 uncultured Syntrophaceae bacterium | reverse complement strand
GTACGTTTCTGGGAGTGGCTTGACGGCCTCGATATCAGTCATCTCGGGTCAATGCTCTTCACTTTCTGGCAGAAGGATGCCGTCTATGCCCGATGCAGGGAAGAGGAAAGCTACTCTCTCGACTCGACCAGTCTCGATTCCATGATCGACTCGCTGGCCGACCAGATATCACGGATGCCGATGGTGAAGCAGATACGGGGTCCCTATGATGCACCGCACATGTGGCGTGACGACGTCTTCGGCATGGTCCGCATCTTTAAACCCGACTTTGTCGCCTATATCGGGACGATGGGGTGCAGAAACACCTGGGGTTCGGTAAAGTTGCTCATGAGGGACATTGAGCGGGCGGGGGTGCCCTCGTTGACTCTCTACGCAGATGCCTTCGATGATCGTGTCAATTCATGGGAAGCGATTATCGACAAGTTGAGTGAATTTATCAATGTGAGGAGGCTCGGGAAATGATTGTTGCGGGATGCGACGTGGGTTCACTCACCGCGAAGGCGGTCATACTGAACCAGCGGTCCATACTGGGGACTGCGGTAGTGAAGTCGAAGGTTGATCCGGCCGAATCGGCACGGGAGGTCATGAACAGGGCACTGATCGAGGCCGGTGTTTCTTCCGATTCGATTCAGTACTGTGTGGGCACGGGTTACGGACGAAACAGGATTTCCTTTGTCGACAAGGCGGTCTCCGAGATCAGTTGTCACGGGCTGGGTGCGCGGTGGCTCCTTCCTTCCGTGAGAACCGTCATCGATATCGGGGGACAGGATTGCAAGGCGATACGCATCGATAAGGACGGCAGGATGCTCAAGTTCATCACCAATGACAAGTGTGCCGCGGGAACGGGACGCTTCCTCGAGGTGATGGCGCGGCTCCTCGGAGTGACGCTCGATGAACTGGGGGGGCTTTCACGGGGCGCGAAAGAACCCCTGGCGCTCGCCTCCACCTGTACGGTCTGGGCACAGGCGGAAGTGGTGCATCATCTCAATGCGAAAAAAGCAATCGCCGATATTGCCGCTGCCGTGAACCATGCCATGGCGAACAGGGTGGCCATTCTCGTCAACAGTGTGGGTATCGAACGGGATGTATGCATGACCGGCGGAGTGGCCAAGAACGCGGGTGTGGTCATGAGTATCGAGAAGCTGCTGGGAGTAAAAATGAAACGTCACCGGTTCGATCCGCAGATCATCGGTGCCATCGGTGCGGCAGTGGCGGCGCAGAATACCATGGGAGGTAAATCGTGATTGTTGCAGGATGTGATGTCGGTTCACTGACGGCAAAGGCCGTTATCATGAGAGACAGGGAAATAGTCGCTTACCATATCATGCGATCGACGCCCCAGCCGGAGTTGTCGGCACGGACGGTGCTGCAGGCGACACTTGAAAAGGCCGGCCTCGAGGCCGATGCGATAGAGTATTGCGTGGGAACGGGATACGGGAGGAACCAGATACCCTTTGCCGATGCCGTTGAGTCGGAAATAGCCTGCCACGGGCGGGGTGCGTGGTGGCTTCGTCCTTCGGTACGCATGGTAATCGACATCGGCGGTCAGGATGCGAAGGCGATTCGGCTCGATGAAAAGGGTAATGTGATTC
>CAYTUH010000193.1:444-3774 GCA_964441165.1 uncultured Syntrophaceae bacterium | reverse complement strand
ACGCCCTCGATGTTGCGCTCGAGGAGATGGGCAGCCTTTCGCAGCAGGGAGAGGAGGGGGTCTCCATATCGAATCAATGTGTCGTGTTTGCGGAGACGGAAATCATTTCTCTGGTAAATGAGGGAAGGGCACTGCCCGATATTATCATGGGACTGCATGCCGCTATGGCGCACCGGGTGGCGGCCCTTGCTAATAGCATCGAGATCGACAGAGACGTCACCATGACGGGTGGTGTGGCAAAAAACGGGGGGATGTTCAGAGCCCTCGAAAGGGCACTGGGAGAGAGTATTGTCCCCATGCCTGCCGATCCCCAGATAAACGGGGCGCTCGGGGCTGCCGTTATCGGACTGCAGGCACGGGGAAAGGGCGGATAAGGGGCATCCATGGAACTGTTTCAGCACATCTTTACCGCATTCCGTGAGTTCCTCGACAAAAAAGATGTTACCACCGTCTGGGATGCCGATGTTTCTCATCCCTGGCCTGCCGGGGGAAACAGAAATATCGTCATGGCGGATACGATGGCGGTGGAACTGGGGAACCCTTCGGCGGAGTCTCTCTCCGCTGTCCTCTGGACCGAAGACCTCGAACAGGTCAGTGACGGTGCGATTACCCTTATCGGTCCTGATATCCCCGAGAGCGGAGGGGTAAGTCTTCCCTATGCGAAAATTGTCCTGCTGGGCGTCGACGGATTCAACGAAGAGAATACCTGCGATCGGTTCGGGGACCTGGAATTGGTGAAATATGACGTGGACCTGCGGGGATTCATGCTGCGTGCCCTTTCACGGCGTCAAAGTGAGTGGTGCAGAATCGACAGGGATGCATGGGGAAAGGGATTCTCCTTCAGGATACTCGGGTCCGATCTGATCCGCCTCTTCCGGGAGAAGGCCTACGTCCACTCCGCCGAAGTCGTTTTTGTCACGTCGGGAAGAGGGGATGTCATTGAATTAAAGGGCATTATGAACGATGTTACACACATAGTCGGCGCGCTCGACAAGATGAGCACCGATTTGTCCTTTGACTGCAGTACCTGTGAATATCAAACCGTCTGCGATGATGTCAGCGGACTCAGATCGATGCATGCATCGATGCGGAACAGGAGGAGGAAATAAGCACGTGAATAGGTGTACCGCCACGGCGATCTGCGGCAAGGGGGGTGTCGGCAAAACGTCTTTTACTGCCTTGATGGTGAACGTTCTGGCAGCACGGAAAGACAAGCGGATTCTTGTCATCGATGCCGATCCCGCATGCGGCCTCGCCACGTCACTGGGCGTGACGGTTCAGAAGACCATTGACGATATTCGTAAAAACGTTATACATTCAACCAACGACAGCAGGAAGGGCTCGAAAGCGGAGGCCCTTCGGATGATCGAATACGAGCTTTTCAGCGCCCTTGCCGAGGAGGGGAACCTGGCACTTCTTGCCATAGGAAGGCCGGAAGATGCGGGATGTTACTGCAGGGTCAACGACCTGCTGAAAGATATCATTGCCGACCTTGTCGGTAATTTCGATCTGGTAATCATCGACGGGGAAGCGGGTACGGAGCAGATCAACAGGAGGGTGATGAAAACCGTCGATAATCTTGTTATCGTGTCGGATATGTCGAAAAAGGCGATAGATGTGGCGAAAATGATTCATCATGTTGCCGTTGATAACAGGGCTGTCGACACTATCCGGATGGGACTTGTGCTGAATCGCGCGAGGAGCGATTCGGAGGCGGAGGCACGTGCCGGGGAGAGCCCCCTTGAACTGCTGGGATGGATTCCCGAGGACGAAACGGTACGGGAGTACGATTTTCACGGGAGATCATTTTTTGGTTTTCCCGATTCCGCACCGAGCATGAAGAGTGTAATGCAGATCGTCGACAAACTGCATTTTTCCTGAGAAACGAAGTCATAGGGGGGAGTGTTTCCATGCACCACGATTCACATCTTGACAGTGAAAGGGTCAGGCACAAACGGATCGAGGAAGAATTGAGGATCAAGGTAAGTGCCCTCGATTCTTCGATAAACGGTCTGGCGATCGGTGATCTTGAGGGAGTCGTCACCTATGTGAATGAGGCGGCCCTTCAGCTTTTCGGGGGGTATGAGGCCGGGGAAATCATCGGACGGTCGGCGCTTGTCTTTGCACAGTCGGAGGAAGAAGCCGTCCGGGTGTTTCTGACGGTCCATGAAAAGGGGCGGTGGGCCGGCGAAATAGCCGGGAGGAAAAAGGACGGTTCTGAAATATTCGTCCATCTTTCCGCCAATATCGTTGAGGACGACAAGGGTGAACCGGTCTGCATGATGTGTTCATTCGTCGATGTGACGGAATTGAAAGAGATAGAAACGGAACTGCGTATCAAGGATAACGCCATTGCATCGTCGATTAACGGCATTGTCATCGGCGATTTGGAAGGGACCATTACCTATGTAAATGATGCGACGGTCAGGCTCTGGGGTGGAGACGATGCGTCCGAAATTATCGGTCAATCCGTGGTGAATTTCACCCAGTCGGCCGACGAGGCCGCAGAAATCATTCAGTCTGTGCGGGACGGGGGAAGCTGGACGGGCGAGATCGTGGGATTGAAAAAGAACGGGGAACCCTTTTTCGCACACGCCTCGGCCAGTCTGGTCCGGAATACTGACGGTGAACCGGTTTGCATGATGGGTTCCTTTGTCGACATGACGGGGTACCGGCGTATCGAGGAAGAGATGCGCGTCAGGGATTACGCCATCGCGTCGTCGATCAACGGTATCGGTATCGCTGATCTTGAAGGGAATATCACCTATGTGAACGATGCGGCACTGAAGATGTGGGGTGCCGATGATGTGTCGGAGGTCCTCGGTAAATCGCCCCTTGATTTTGCCGATGACAAGGAGGAGGCGGCACGGTTATTCGACGAATTCCTGAAGAACGGCGGCTGGTCGGGAGAGGTGTCGAGTAGGAGAAAGGACGGCTCTCCCATCACGCTCCACCTGACGGCGAGCCTGGTGAAGAACGAGCGAGGCGAACCCCTCTGCATGATGGATTCCTTTGTCGACATTACGGAACGAAAGCAGATGGAGGAAGAATTACGGATCAAGGACTATGCCATTACATCGTCGATCAACGGCATCGGCATCAGCGACCTGGAGGGGAACATAATCTACGTGAACGATGCCGCCGTGAAGATGTGGGGCGGCGACGATCCTTCGGAGGGTCTGGGGTTGTCGGCCCTGGATTTCGCCCAGTCTCCCGAGGAGGCGGCCGAAATATTTCAGGCCATCCACGAAAAGGGGAGCTGGATCGGCGAGGTGTCGGGTTGGAGAAAGGACGGCTCACCCGTAACGGTCCACCTTTCTGCCAGTCTCG
>CAYTUH010000193.1:0-434 GCA_964441165.1 uncultured Syntrophaceae bacterium | reverse complement strand
GGGGTGGGGCGGCGAAGGAGATTCTGGGCAAGTAGGCCCTCATCTTTGCGCAGTCAAAGGATCGGGCGCGTGAAATATTTGAAACGATTCATGATGAAGGAAGCTGGATCGGTGAAGTGCCGGGCTGGCGAAAAGACGGATCGCTCATCGTGGGACATCTGTCGGCGAACCTTGTGCGGAACAATGACGGCGTACCCATCTGCATGATGTGTTCTTTTGTCGACGTCACCGAGAGAAAACGAATCGAAGAAGAATTGCGGATCAAGGACTATGCCATTGCATCGTCGATCAACGGTATCGGTATTGCCGACCTTGAAGGAAAGATCACCTATGTCAACGACGCGGCGCTCAGGATGTGGGGCACCGATGATCCCTCGGAGGTCCTGGGAAAATCGCCCCTTGATTTTGCAGAGTATACGGAAGAGGCGGTGCGT
>CAYTUH010000192.1:0-5678 GCA_964441165.1 uncultured Syntrophaceae bacterium | reverse complement strand
TGGGCCCCGATACGCGCACCCGTCTCAACATACCGGCGGAGGACCTTGTACGGACGATCGAGCTGAATATGGAGCGGTGGCGCTGGCTTCCCCGCGAGTTGGGAGAATCGCACATACTCGTCAACATCGCCGGATTCCGTCTCAACGTTTATGAACAACAGGACTCTGTCATGGATATGCGGGTCGTGGTGGGAACCAGTTACCGTCGCACGCCCGTCTTCAGCGGCACCATGACCTACCTCGTCATTAATCCTTACTGGTACGTCCCCTCACAGATCGCCCGGGAGGATATGATCCCCCTCATAAAGAAGAATCCCCGCTATCTGGAAGAACGGAAGGTCAGGGTGTTCAAAAGCTGGAGCAGGGAGAGTGCCGAAATCGATGCCACCACCATCGACTGGCAGCGGGTGAAGGCCCATACCTTCCCCTACAAATTCATCCAGGACCCGGGACCGCATAATCCCCTGGGACGCATCAAGTTCATGTTTCCCAACCGCTTTAACGTCTATCTGCACGACACTCCGGACCGGGGCCTCTTTTCCATGCCCATGCGCGGATTCAGTTCCGGCTGCATCCGCATTGAAAAACCGGTCGAGCTCGCCCGGCATCTGCTCCGGAACGATCCTGCATGGAAGGAAGGCGATATAGAAGAGGGCATCCGGTCCGGTGAACGCATGAGAGTCGAACTGCCCGACCGCATGCGCGTCCACGTACTCTATTGGACTGCCTGGGTCGAGAAAGAGGGCCTTGTCTGTTTCCGCGACGATATTTATGACCGCGACACACCCCTGGGCAATGCCCTCGGCGAAAATTTCCCGACTTTCTGACCGGAAACCCCTGATGCAAAAGGAAAAATTTATGCTTGAAATATACCTAAATGTTTGTTATAAGTGCGCAACTTCTCAGATTTTGCGGTCAGCAAACAGAAGTAACAACGAAACGTTTAGAAAAAAGGGCTTTGCCGGTCTTGAACACGACGAAGAAAATCTGGGATCAGCTTACTGCCGCGGCAAAGAATCAGCCGTACAGCCGGCGAGCTTTTCTCAAAATCACCCTTACCGCACTGGCCGCCATCCAACTCCCCCTTGATGCCTTCGCACAACATACCGACATAAGTGGAGAAGAACGTATCCTTCATCTTCACAATATTCACACCGGCGAACATTTTCAGGACGTCTACTGGTGTGAGGGAAACTACGTCGCGGAGAATGTCGCCTATATCGACCGACTGTTCCGGGACTACCGGACGGGAGAAATACGGACTATCGACCGTGAACTCCTGGACCTTCTCTATTCAATTCAGCGCGGCACGCCTTCAAAAGAACCCATGCAGATCGTATCGGGGTACCGGTCCCGGAAAACCAACGAGTATCTTATCAGAAAAGGACGCACGTCGGCCCATAACAGTTTTCATATCAAAGGCAAGGCAGTGGACATTAACCTCCCCGACATCAGGCTCTCGCTGCTGCGCCGTAAAGCCGTCGAGCTCAAAATGGGGGGCGTCGGCTACTATCCCAGTCACCGTTTCATCCATGTGGATACGGGTCCCATCCGCTACTGGTAGAACGACCCGATAAAGGCATCAGCCGCGCCACGGTCCTGATTCAAATCTCTCTTTCCTGTTGAAAAAAAAACAAAAGGCATGTACCGTGAAATGTAATTTTCCAATTCACCGGTACTGCGTAGACTCATCTTCACGACACCAACTCTTTCCCGCTCCGTTCATGAGAGGCGATCGAACCGGAGCTCGCAAGGGTTGTACCTGTACATGACCGCTCCCGAACCGGAACACTCTCACCGATTGGCTGCAACGGAAAAAGGATGTATGCCATGGTTTCATCGCGAGGAACTATCGCTATTCTCACGGGCGGTGGAGACGTCCCGGGACTGAATCCTGCCATACGGGCCATCACGCTCCGTGCCTGCCATGAGGGATACCGTGTCCTGGGTATCCGCCGGGGGTGGTCCGGCCTCGTGGACATGACCCCCGACGCCGGTACCGACAATTCGTCCCATGTGCAGGTGTTGACGGAAGACTACGTCGACAGCATCGGCCGCACAGGCGGCACCTTTCTCCACACGTCGCGCACACTGCCGAGCCGTCTTCCCGCGGGTAAACTGCCTCCGCACCTGAAAGGGGCATATTCCGGCGACATCAACGACGTTACACCGACGGTCCTGAATAATCTCGATTTTCTGGGCATCGACTTTCTGATTCCCATCGGGGGCGACGATACGCTCAGCTATGCAGCGCGACTGCACACCGAGGGAGTAAAAATCGTCGCCATTCCCAAAACCATGGATAATGACGTACCCGGCACGGATTACTGTATCGGGTTCAGCACCTGCATCACCCGGACCATCGAGCTTATCCACAGACTCCGGACCACCGCAGGCTCTCACGAACGGATGGTGGTCATTGAAGTATTCGGCCGGTATGCCGGCTTCACCGCCATGCTCCCCACTATTGCCGGCGCCGCCGACCGGTGCGTCATTCCGGAGCACCCCTTTGATATCGAAAGGCTGACGGAACTCCTGATCGACGACCGGAAACACAGTCCGGACAACTATGCCGTCGCCCTCGTCTCGGAAGGGGCCCACATGTCACACGAAACGGAAATGACCTTTGAAGGAGACGAAAAGGACCAGTACGGCCACCGCCGGCTGGGAGGCATCGGCGACAAGGTGGCACTCATGCTGAACCGCCTGTCGCCCCGTCTCACACGAGGGCTGCCCTTTAACGTGATGAGCCAGAGGCTCGGGTACCTCGTCCGGTCGGGAGATCCCGACGCCATCGACTCGATCGTCCCCACGGTATTCGGAAATCTCGCCATGGATCTGATACTCGCGGGCACACCGGGGCGTCTTGTGAGCCTGAGGGACGGACGGTACGATGATGTCCCCCTCGACCTTCTGGCGAGCTACAGGAAAGTAGTCGATGTAAACCGCTACTATAACAGGGATCGGCTTCGCCCCCGATACGAGACGTTGAAAGGACATCCCCTTTTCATCATGACCAGCGTTGACAATGCAGCCACCAGGAAGGAGAGGGAAGGCGGGCAGCGTCCAGAAGATACTTGACGCAACGGATTCTATCGCCATTGCGGTTTTCACGCTCAGGAGGGTTCGTCGACGGCGTCACAATCCCGCCGACAGACGCCCGCAGGAAGAGGTGAAGGATCCCGGATCGGGTCGCCGTAAAATTGAATTATTAATTTTTTACAGGTCGGCACAAACTACTTGACAATCTGGGATTTATGGTAGTATTTTTTGAATACAAAATACAAAAAAGCGGGGGAGGTACAAGCCATGAAAAGAACAATTGTTGTGGTACTGGTAATACTCCTTGTCGGCGCAACGGTCGCCTTTGGCGCCAAGAAAGATTTCCCGCGCCGGGACATCACCGACGTAGTTGTGTGGGGAGCAGGCGGTGGTACCGATGTCTGCAACCGTATCGTCACCGCCGAAATGGCCCCCATCCTGGGAGTAAACATTAATGTCATCAACAAACCAGGAGGCGTTGCCGGTTCAGTGGGGATGAACTACGCCTATTCACGACCCCATGACGGATACACCCTCTGCGGTCTCTCTGAATCCTGCGTCACTGCAGGCGTCCAGGGGGGATGGGACAAGAAGATGGAAGTCTGGGATTGCTTCATTGTCGGAGGATCGCCTGACATCATCTCCGTCACACCCAATTCACCCTACAAAACGCTCAGAGATCTGATTGAGGAAGCAAAGGCAAACAAGGGAAGCATCAAGGCCGGTGCGAGCGGCGCCGGTTCGATCCACCACCTGAACCTTCTGGCCCTGGAAGACGGATCGGACGCCAAGTTCAATTTCATCCCCTATCCCGGATCGGCTCCGGCCCAGTCCGCCGCCATGACCGGAGAAATTACCGTGGTGGTCACGTCACTGGCGGAACAGCAACAGCTTATCCGCGGCGGGAAACTGCGACCGCTTGCCATGCTCATTCCCGAAGCTTTTACCGTAAAGGATGTCGGAACCATACCCTCGGCCTTTGATTCCTATCCCGGTCTTTCAAAGTACCTCCCGATTTCGCAGGCCATCGGCATGGCCGTACCGGCCGACACACCGGAAGATGTCAAGATGGTCCTGCGGGATGCCTTTACGAAGGCACTGAAGACCGATAAAGTGAAAAAGTGGGCCGAGGATAATTATTACCTCCTCTCAGGCAAGACCGGAAAGGAAGCGAAAGCGGAATTTGACATGCTCGAATCGCTCTTCGGATGGACGCTCTGGGAACTGGGTGCCGCAAAGGTCGATCCTGCCACGCTGGGCATTCCGAAACCGTAACAATGACGCGGTCGTAAAGGAGTCAGCCCTCGGCGCGCAGGTCCCTGAAGATGTCATGCCCCTCCACAGGGGTCGGGGTGGCAGGCGATACCGACCGCACTATCGCAAAGACACAGGGGAACCGGAAGTCGATTCTGTCCGGTTCCCCATGCAAAAACGGGATATCCACGGAGGAACCAGGTGCTCACAGAGGGCACACCACCGATCGCCATGACGTTCGCCGGACATAACCGAACAATATGTCTATCATCATACAATCAAACGGGAATATCAGGACACCCTGCCAAAACTGCCTGCACAGCGGAGGAACGATGCGCAGTACTAAGCATCGTGCCGCATCAGCAGGCGGGGGGTATGCCCCATGATGGAACCTGAAAAACTTCGCAAAGCCGACCTTGTTACCAGCATCATCATTATTCTTTTCGGCCTCTGGATCTGTATGGAAGCCTTCAAGATGCCCATGAAAGACAGCTGGGGAGGCGTTCAGAACGTCTGGTACGTCTCTCCGGCCCTCTTTCCCCTTGCCGTCGGAATCTCCCTTGTCCTCCTCGGCGGGTATCTCCTTTCCATCGCCCTCAAGTCCGTCGGATTTCATGCGGTTGTCCGGACGCTGACGGATCCGGCAAGGCGGAAGAAGGGAGAGGCGTGGCTCTCCGACGCGACCATGCGGTTTTTCGCCATCGTCTCGCTCTTTCTCTTTTTCGTCTATCTGGAAATACCCCGTATCGATTTTTTTCTGAGCAGCCTCCTCTTTCTTATCGTCTTCATCATCATGTTTTATCTCGACGATGAACCGATTTTCAGAAAGCTCTTTCTCTTCTACATGAGCGGCTCCCTGCTGCTTCTCGGATATTTTGCCGCCGGCATCGACAGGATTCTCGCGAAGGCTTTTCCCTATGGCACCGATATCCTGACGCTCCTCTTTATCATCGCCTACAGCCTCTACGCCGCAGTGCTGGTAAAAGGACGTCATGACCTGAAACGAAAATACAGGATCGGTATGATCGTGGCGCTCTGTGTCCCCTTTGTGCTGTGCCCCATTTTCAAATATTTTCTCCTGGTACCGCTCCCCGCTGAAGGAATGATCGTGGCACTGATGGACGCATTCTATTATTCCGTTTTCTGACGGCAACCGTTATGCCCGGAGCATTTCCATGCTTTACATAATCGACAGACTGGGTTCCTTCTTCTATATCGTGGGACAACTCGCTTCCGATCCTTTCAATCTGATCATACTCTTCAGTGCAGTCCTTCTCGGCATTATCTTCGGTGCCATGCCCGGTCTCACGGCGACCCTCGGCGTGGCCCTCCTGACCACGCTGACCTACGGCATGGAAACAAGCACCGCCATGATCGCCCTC
>CAYTUH010000191.1:0-5696 GCA_964441165.1 uncultured Syntrophaceae bacterium | reverse complement strand
GGATGGCTCGGCTGTCTTCCCGGCGCGGCGACGAGACCTTCTCCTACGGGTATCGCATGAAGATAGTGCATCCTGAAGGATTCCGTCTCCACGAATGCGGTGGCGACGGTCTCAAGATAGGGGGATTGATAATCCCGGTCCTCGGCAGGTACATAGACATAGGCGGCGTACAACACCGCCACGACAAAAAGCACAGGAATCACTGCTGCCGGAATTACTATCCATGCCTTTTGGAATGGTTTTTTCCTGCTCATCCCATCACCCTCCTTTTACTGACGAAATACTACAGGGCATTCCCGTAGCATCGATTCAGAAACGGGCCGGCAGGTCACACCGGGCGGAAGAGAGTCTGATCCTGTTTGACTGGAGCAAATGAGGAACCTGTCGATTCGGCGGTACGGCCTCCCTTTTTTCAGAGGCCGCTCCAGAAAATCACCGCTCCGAAAGCGCCCGCCAGAAGCGCCCACAGCCTGCACATGTAATCGGGCCGCTTCAGCCACCAGAGGACCAATTTTTCGATACGTGCCGATCCCACCAGCGGTATCGAGATGCCTGCCAGGATGAATATGACGCCGAAGATCTGTATCAGCAAGGGTGCACGTGTTTCCGGGGCCGCCAGCAGAAAGAGGATGCCCACAACAACGCGTACCGCCGTTGCAAGTTGCCACCACCCTTTTTGAAGAAAGAGGAGCAGAACTTTTCGGAGCGTTGTCGGGAACAGTGCGGCGGAGATGCTTATTCCAAGGATGAGAAGGCCCACGATCAGGACTGCCGAAGACATGTACTCACCTTATATCCTTTTCGGGCATTGATGAAACTGCCCCTTCTCACGTACCGGCGCACCCATGATGCCCCGTCGGTACAGCGCGGCTCTCTCAAACCGGAACAGGGAGCGCAGCCGCCGCCACAAACCGTCGGGCCTCCCCCTGCAAGGCACGACGGCTCTCCTCTCTTTCCGTCATGTCATTTTCCTTACAACCGGATGCACCAGCCCCACCCATGCACAGGCAAGAAAAAAGGATATGATCGTTCCCGGGATGATTCCCGCCAGAGGATAGGTGACATAGACCGACATCCCGTATACAACAATGTTCGATGACGACAGTATCAAGATCTTTCCCGTGGCCTGGGCGAACTCCTTATTCTGGTTGCGTGCCAGTATGATCATGGTCGTAAGCAGCACTGCCGGAAAGGTTGCAAATATTCCCACGATGTAGGGATTACACAATTTTGAAACAATCACCACCGATGATACCACGGTCCCGGCGAATACCGCCCTGATGAGCATTTGCATCCCCGTATAGTATCGGAGCGACTGTTCCGCCGAGGAAATGCGCACCCCCTTTTCGAGAAAGACATAGGCCGTAACCGTAATCACCACGTAGAATATCAGGTTCGAGAAGAGGTTGTCGCAGTGCAGAGACATGGCCGCCAGGGCCAGGACAAACCAGAGGAGCAGAGACACCATCGTTGCCAGGAGCAGGCCGCGGCGCAGACAGAGAACAAAGGTGAAAAGAAAGAGCGAATCGATGGTCATGCCGACGGGTATCGCGGGAACGGCCTTCACCACAAATGACGTATCATTGACGATCGCAAGGAAGAGGAGGCTGACAAGAATATTTGACGGCAGATTGGCGATTAATCCCCCCGTCATGCTTCCAAAGCGTTCCGCCATCCATGTCGCGGAAGCAACCAGAATTCCCGCCACAAAAAAGGATATTACAACCCGGATCACGAATAGAGTATCCATCGCGGGGAGTACCTTATCACAGGAGGGGTCGGGAAGGGGAAACAATAATCATGGAAGCTGTAAAAGATCAGGAAAGGCGTTCTTTGAAACGACAGGGAAAAAGGTCCTGCCCTGCCCGATTCCCCAACGGAAAAAGGGGAATCCGCCTATCGCTCATGAACGCTCTTCCAGGACATGGATGATTCGCAGCAGGGCTTGATTCACCGGGGTTGGAACGCCCTGTCTGTTCCCCAGTTTCACCACTTTGCCGGCGAATATTTCCACCTCCGTTTTGCGCCGTGCCTCAATATCCTGCAGCATGGATGTTTTGCCCTCCGGCGAGAGCGTATCGAGAACGGCATACCAGTCTGTGATATCCTGTTCAGACAGGTTCACCCCTGCGGCCTTTGCCAGTTCGATTACCTCGCGCATCAGTGACTCCATCAGCGCCCGGGCGTCGGGTGATAACTGGAACACCCCGTAGGAAGCGCGCATCACCGCCGATGCCTGATTCATCCCCACGTTGATCATGAATTTCCACCACATCATCCGCATCATGTCGACGGGTGTGTCATGAGGAATGCCCGTCCGGGCGAAGGCGGCCTGAACGCGTCGAACGCGGGGGCTGAGAGTGGTATTGTCGGCTTCGCCGAAATAATGGATGCCCGGAATAGTGTAGGAGATCCGGTTCCCCTGGCGGAGGGCGTCGATCCCCACGGAAATGGTATAGAGCATCTTCTCCATGCCGTAGACGGCACCGATATATTCCTCGCTGTCGAGGCCGTTCATCACCGACAAGATGGTGGTGTTGTCCCCCACTGTCTTGTGCAGATCCCCGACCCCTTCAGGGAGATGGTGGTGCTTCAGGGCCACAATAACGAGATCGACGGGTGCGGCGGCCTCATCGGGGTGGATAACCGGCACGGCACAGAACTCTCCGTTCACCACCAGGCCGTCACGCCTCAGCCGCTCATACCGGTCGCCGCGTGCCACCACTGACGTGGAAAACCCGGCATCGTGAAACCGGGCAGCGAAGAAGGCCCCCATGGCACCGGCACCGAGAATGGCCACTGTCTTGATTGCGTCCATCACTTACTCCGAATGTTGAAATGTCCCCTTTATGTATGAAGGACTACAGGATATCTGAATTCTCCATAAAATCAAGAAGCAAGTTCGTCGGGGGTGTCCCCTGTTGCCGCCATGATCTCCCGTGAATCAAAACCCCGGCATGAATCGTATCAACAGGTAGGCAAGGAGCATGCTGACTATCCCGATAAGGGAGCCGATTCTGAACCAGGTCATGAAGCTTATTTTCAGCTGTCGTTCTTTTTCCAGGATACCCAGGGCCACAATATTCGCCGTGGAGCCGATAATCGTCATGTTGCCGCCGTAGCAGGCGCCGAAGAGAAGACTCCACCAGAGGGATTTCAGGCCGATGTGCAATGGATCCAATTCCCGTACGATGGGGATGTATGAGGCGACCACGACGGAATTATCGAGAATACTGGAAAGAATGCCGCCGCTGAAGAGAACCGCAGCTGACAGGGTCGCCGGGTTGCGGCCCGTCGCCTCCAGGAGTTTCTCGGCGAGCGACTGGGCCAATCCCGATGCCTGAATGACGCCCGCCTGGGCAAAGAGAAAAAGGAAGAAGAGCAGCGAAATCCACTCTACCTCCCTTTCTATGTAGTATCGCGCCCTGTCATGACGGTAGGCCAGGACGATGCCCGCAAAAATGACGGGCAGGATTATCAGCAGGTTGTTTTCGGGAATATGGAGGAGCATTTCAAACCTTTTATGGAGGGCTATACAGATGATGGTGATTACAAAAATAAGGATGCTCTTTTTCGTCTTTGAATCCATCGCCAGAGGGTAGGACACGGGGGCTTCCTTTTCAATGGATCGAAGGGCCGCGGAGATTTCTCCCATGTATTGTCTGTACCAGACCAGAAGGATCATCGTGGAGATGGCAAGGATCACAAGGGACAGTGGGAGCGCACGGGTCAGAAATTCCTCGAAGGTAAGGCCGCCCCGCAGTGCGATGAGCACGCCGATGGGATTACCCAGTATGGTGGAGGCGGAACCGATGTTCGTGCTCAGCACGGAAGAGATGACCAGGGGCACGGGATCTATTTTAAGGGTTCGGGTGATGTCGAGGATGATGACCATCATGACCATCATGGAGGCCACCTCCCCCATGAGTGCCGAGAAGACCGCCGAAATCACCATGAGAAGGGAAAAGAGCATCACCCCGTTAAGCCGTTTCACCCGCATTATTTCTCCCACCAGCCAGTGGAAGACCCCCGTGTCCTTCATCATGGCGACAATGATCATCATGCCGATGAGAAAGAGTATGACATCGAGAGAGGCGTATTTGATAAAATGCTCGAGATCGACGCTGCGGGTCAGAAAAAGGACCCCGCTCCCCAGAAAGACAAAACTCAGTCTGAAGTCCCAGAAAAAAAGCGTGCCCAGAATGGAACAGGAAAATACCGACGCCACGAAGGCCTGCTCGCGGCTTAATCCGAGAAGTAGACAGGCACCTCCTATGGCGAGGGAAAGCGTTATCAGTGCTGCAAGTCTTGTTTTCACCGGCTCTCCCTTTCAGCAGTATATTCTTGAGACCGCCGGACCGTTCCCTTGAAAGTTGTCCGGGAAAGGGGCGCACGCAAAGGACCGACTCCCCCCGTTAGGAGTAGTCACAGGTCCCCCTGTTGTTATCTCACCGGCGCGCCATGGCGGAAGCATCCTTCCACATGATCGTCTACCATCCCCACCGCCTGCATATAGGCATAACAGATCGTCGTACCGACGAAGCTGAAACCTCTCTTCCGTAAATCCTTGCTCATCGCGTCGGACTCGGCGGTGCATGACGGAATCTCACGCACATCTTTCCATGCATTCCGTATCGGTTTTCCCTTGACGAACTGCCAGATATACCTGTCGAAACTTCCGAACTCCTCCTGTACCCGGAGAAAGGCCCTGGCGTTCGTCACCACTGAATCGATCTTGCGACGGTTCCGTACAATGTCGGGGGTATTGCGCAGTGAGGAGATTTTGTCTTCTCCATAGTGGGCGATTCTGAGGGCATCAAAGTTGTCGAAGGCCTTCCGGTATCCCTCCCGTTTTTTGAGAATGGTCAGCCAGCTGAGTCCGGCCTGGGCGCCCTCCAGAACGAGGAATTCGAACAAGAGCCTGTCATCATGCACTTCAACGCCCCATTCGTTGTCATGATAGTCCCGCTCGAGGGCACTCCTCTCGGCCCAGCCGCACCGCTGCACTCGCTCCTTCCTTGCAGAGGCCCGGGGCCGGGGCGTCCCATCCATCTTTCCATGATGTCGATTATTGCACGGCATTCCCCGGACCTCCCATCAGGGCCGTTTTTTCAGAAGCCCGTACATCGCCCGATGACTCCCCATTTTACCCCTGATGTCGACGGTCTTCAACGCTTCTATTTCAAAAAAGGGCGTAACGAGCGATGCAAACTCCCGCTTCGAAGAAAAGGAGCGCACCGTCCCCAGGGGCGTGTTTCTGTATTTCCCCTTTTTCCCGAAATGCGGGTCCTCTTCGCTGAAGGATACCGTCGGATACCGCCCACCGGAACGGAGAAGCCGGCACACATTCCGGACATATTGTTCCCCGTCGGGGGGAAAGATGTGGTGCAGAAGTTTCCAGTCAAAGGCACAATCGAAGCCGTCCCCCACGTCGGCCATACCGCCCGGGACATCAGAAAGGATAGAGGTGCATTCCAGCCCTTTTTCAGAGGCGGCATGCCGTGCCCTGTTTCCTAAATCCAGCGCCTCACCGTTCTCCTGTACTCACGCCACCGGTCACCGAAGGTCTCCTCCATCATGCGTTCCTCCGTCCGGATAAAGATGCCCTCCATGAGGAAGGGAAAGAGTATCACCACGGCAAAGGGAGACAGGGACCCCATGAATAGGGCGATCCCCGCCAGAAGCTGCACGAACTC
>CAYTUH010000190.1:5354-5702 GCA_964441165.1 uncultured Syntrophaceae bacterium | reverse complement strand
GCCTGTGAGGAACCTGTCGGATTGTGCATATTCACGGGCTGCGATGGACGACCATAAAGGGGAGGAAGGAATGAAGGAGGAAGAATCAAGGGGAGCCCCCCGGGGCAATTTCCCCTATCCGAAAGAATGGCTCGATGCCGAATCCGAGGGAATCGCCGAGAGTGTGAAGCGGTGGGCCGATCTTGAACTCATCGGAAAGCGGCTTCAATTCAGGGAAAACTTCGAACACCAGATGAAATCGTTCAAGGTGCTGGCCGCCGACATGGGACTTCACGGGCTTATCTGGCCCGTTGATCTCGGCGGTACGGGATTTCCCCTTCCCGGCGCATCATCGACGCTCGTAAGGGT
>CAYTUH010000190.1:3203-5344 GCA_964441165.1 uncultured Syntrophaceae bacterium | reverse complement strand
GCGGTCGGCGCCGCAGCGACTCGGGGGAAACGATCGGCAGGGCCGATCCCGGCATCGGATATGTCTCCGCCGTCAACGTTGCTCTCGCGGCAGCCCTTCTCGAAGAGGAGGCCGTGGATGACGAATTGAAGGCGCGGGTGGCGCCGGCCTTTTGCGGTGACGGTAATATGAAGCTTTTCTCACTGATCCTCCCCGGCTTGGGGACCGCCGGCGGGGAACCCCGCATCATCCTTTCCGGCAGAGAGGTCCAGGCGGTGATAGGGGATGACGGAGACGGGTGGGTATTGAGTGCCGAAAAGACACGACCCCTGAATTCCGGTTACAATGCGTCCGTCTATGCCGTCATTGCCTCGATGCCTGATGGCCTAGGAATTGCCTTTCTGGAGGCCGCTGCGGAGGAGGTCGAACGGGGTGCGATCTTGAAGACACCCGGTCTCTCGGTGAGTCTGAATGCCGATGTGACCTTCAACCGCGTCAGGCTTGCGAAGAGCGCCGTCGTTCCCGTTCGGTCAGGGTTCTTCAGGAATCTCTCCGCTTGGATACGCCTGCTTGCAGCTGCCGTGGCGGTCGGTTCGGCCATGGATGTCTATGCCATTGTCAGGGACTGGGCGGACAACCGGATCATCAAAGGAAAGGGACTCCTGCGCGACAATCCCATGGATGCGGCGGTGCTCGCACAGGTGGCAATGGATATCGTGGAGTCACGATCCCTGGTACACAACCTCGCACGGGCGGTGGCGATGCCCGGGGGCTTCGGGATTGAAAATGGCGAGGATAGCTACATCATGTCAGGGATCCTTTCGGTTCGGGTGGTTGAAAACTGCCTGCACGCGGTCAACAGGGCCATGGAGTTGATGGCCTCTGCCGGGTACGCCAGAGAGTGGCATGTGGAAAAGCACTGGCGGGATATCAAGACAATGCAGGTTTATCTCGGCGGCCGCACGCCCGTGGAAATGGAAGTGGCGGGCTATTATTTCGGATCGGATATCATTTAAATCATGCAAGGGGTTTTATCGATGAAAAAAGAGTCTCCCTTTTCAGGGAACATGACATCGTCTCCGGCGGAAACCTATATCAGGAGAATTATCAGGAAGTGGGCCGATACCGTGGTGATACCTCATCGCAGGGACTACGACGAGGACTGGAACGACCACCGGTTGATCGAGCCCGCCTTCAAGGCGCTCATGGTCGATCTGGGCTTCCAGAAGGCCATGATCCCGGCGGAATTCGGGGGATGGAACTTCGGAAATACCGATTACCTGGCGACGGCCTCTGCATGGATGTTCGAGGAGGTGGCGCGGGCCGATTCGGGAATCGCCCTGGCTTTCGGCGTCTGCTACTGGCCCATGATAATGGTCGCCGTGAAGCCTCACATCAACAGGAGGCTCTGCGCCGAGTTCGCCCCCATGTTTGTCGATGCCGACAAGCCGGTCTATGGCGTGGTTGCCATGACGGAGCCGCAGGGTGGCTCGGACATCGAAAACCTCGACCTGCTTCACGGACGAACGATCAAGACCACGGCCCGCCGCGACGGCGACGAATGGGTCATCAACGGTCACAAGCTCTGGCCCACCAATACGGGAGGACTTGCCGATCTCTTCGGCGTCGTCTGCACGACAAATCCCGGTTCGGAAAAGGAAGAGGATGTCGCTTATATTTACGTCCCCGCCGACACTCCCGGTGTGACCCAGGGCAATGCTTACGAGAAAGCCGGCATGGCCGCCGACAAGAACGGGGACGTCTGGTTCGAAGATGTACGGGTGCCCCTCTGGTACCGGGCACACGGACCGGGGCTCGATTCACTCTACTTCAAGGAAGTCCTGACCTTGGGGATGATGTCCGCCTCCTTTTCCATCGGCCCCTTGATGAATGTCTATGAAATCCTCTGCGAATTCTGCGCTCAGAAAAGCCTCAACGGAAAACCCCTGAAGGAACATGATGCCATCGCGGCCGAACTCGCCGAGATTGCGACGGGGATCGAGGTGAGCAGAGCCGCCCTGTTCCGCCTGGCCATGATGCTTGATCGGCCCGATCGCTATGGCCCACGGTGGTCTCCGGCGATGCTCGCTCAGGCACGACTGACCAAAATGTTCGCGGCCGACCGGTGTCTCGAAGGGTGTGAGAAGGCCATGGAAATCATG
>CAYTUH010000190.1:0-3193 GCA_964441165.1 uncultured Syntrophaceae bacterium | reverse complement strand
TTTGGTGCTCAGCTTAGCAGGACTGGTGGGTATTTGGGTTTTTAAACCCACTGTGGTCGGTTATGTCGATTCCACCATCAAGACACTCAGCTCCAGCGTCACCACCAGTGAGAAGGCCATGGAGATCATGGGTGCCTACGGAACCGACCGAAACTGGGATGTGGAAAAACACTGGCGGGACATCAAGATGGGACAGCTCTACGAGGGGGGAAAGCAACTGGCCCAGATGGATACGGCACGATTCTTTTACGATTGCAAGACGCTCTGACAGGGCACAGTCGATACACGACACACTGTGGGGCATCGCATTCGTCGATGACGATCAAGGGCAGATGCAGTGCCGTCGAGGATTTTACGCGGGTCGCGCAGCCTCCTACGAATTTTTCCGGAGTCCCGCGAGGCCGATAAGGCAACAACCCATCAGGAACAGGGTGGCCGGTTCAGGGACCTCATTGCAGCCGGTTTTTTCATATGACAGCAAGAAATTAGTGATTTCAAAATCATCCTGGTTGGTGCCTGAGCTGTCGATGAAACACATGACGGTGTTCATTCCATAGACCAGATGTGCGTTGCTCGTCCATAGATTCTGGGTAACCCAGCCCGATGTCGAATCCATCAGAGGAAGTGTGACAGCGCCATTGAGTAAGAAATAGTTGCTGTACCCTAACTCGAGACTTGCCTGGTAATGTTCAATATGTATGTTGAACCATCCCGATACGTCGAAGGGATCGGTCAAGGTGAAGGTCCTGGTGACCGATGTTTCGTTGGGGTAGTCGCAGGATGGATCCGAAAAAGTTGTGATGGTCTGGTCGCCGAAGTGAATGATCCCGTCTCCCTCGGTGTCGAACAGGGCATCGAGATCAGTCACGCTATACGTGGTGGCACAGGCCGCCGCCGTTGACAAAAGGATAAACAGAAATGCCGTAAACAACGATAGTGTCTTCTTCATGGACAGGCCCTTCGGTTTTTATCAGGATACCAATAGTTTTTGCAAAAAGAATGCCATAAACATAACAACCTGAATATGCAGTATATTCACGGTTTCTTTGCCGAAGAGTCCAATATGAGGTGTAAAGTTTTTTGACGGTATTTAGAGAGGAAAACAGGATAGTTGGTCCGAATGCCTTACGGAGCCTGGATTTGAAGAAAATCGGAAAGGTGTAAAGAATCATGACAGTTGGGGGGGGGAGGATTGATGGAGGAGGGATTGAAGGATTACCAAAATCGTGGTGCCAGAGTGCAAAAGTTCATGAAGAAAAAAAGCAACAACGTCCCAAGATCGCTGAGTAAAAAAGCTGAGGGTGGTAACTTCAAACTTTCAACTTGAAACTGTTCTTTCCCGCTGACGGCTGACAGCTGAATGCTGACACCTTCTTTCAATACGTCAGCGACAGCGTAATCGCGCCGTACTCCTGTTCGTCTTTCTGCGTCGTGTATTCTTTTGTCATGTGGACATAGGAGTAAGTGATCTTGAAGCGGTAGATAATGATCCCGAGCCCGCCGACGAAATTACCGACGAAATGCTTCTTGTCGACGCTGTGGCTGTCACGGAAGGTATTGCCGTCGAGAAAGATGTTTCGCGCCACGGCGTTTCCGTCAATGGCGAGAAAGAGATGAACGCCGAGACGATGAAAGGGCTGGTAAAACCGGGGGTCATTCCTGTCGAAGGGAGCATTGCTGTCCGAACCGGGCCTGATGAGGAAGGTTCCGAAATCGTTGGGCAGGTTCCACCCGAATCGAACCTGGCCCCCCGCATTGGCGCCGGTAAGGGCGTTTCCCAGATAGCATCCCATATGGGGGATGACATCAAACCCGAATCCGCCATCAAGCTTTCCTTTCAGGGTCTTCCACTTTCGCTCGAAAAAAATATTGAAGACCGGTTCATCCTTCAACTGGTGTTCCCACCCCTTCGGGTCCGGTGAATCGATCCACTTATGGACGATTTTCTGACAATCTTCCGCATAGGAGTGTCTGCCCACGATGCCCACATCGAATTCGAGCGTATCCATCATTTCCCTGTTTTTGCTGTGAAATCCCAGGGCCAGGTAGGAGATGCCCCCGTAGGGGCGGTCGTCTTCGACGAGATCGCTGCGTTCTATATCGTGGGGTGTGTAGATCTTCTGGCCCAGCGAGAACGACAGGGACCGCTGATATCCCGGTTCATTTATAAAGGGCAGCCTTTTGATAAGCGGGTAGCTCCATTCAGGGATCAGGGGATTTTCACGATAATCCGTCAGGTCGGGCGAAATCAGGGAAAACTTCGTTCCGTGGGTGTATTCCCGGTCCGTGTTCAGGAAGAGGTCGTTTTCAACATAGAGGGTCATGGTTTGGGTGCGCCTTGCAATATCGTCATCGGCCCAGGACGGGAAGGATGAGAGGAGGAGAAGGGCGAGGACGGTTGCAGCGATACTTTTTTTCTGCATCATTCCTACATTCATTAGCAATACCAAGAGTGATGCCGGGAAATTGGCGATCCTGGCGGACACGTTCTTCCCAGTGGTGTGGAAGCCCCGCAGCACTTGAACGATAGTATCGACACCAGAGGGGCTACCTTCAATCGCCTCCGCCCAGTACCGTGTACAACCTTACCTGACTCACACGCTTCGCCAGGTTGAGTGAGATCAGACCCTGCCGTGAACTGTAGAGCGAGCGTTGTGCGTCAAGAACGCTCAGGTAGCTGTCGATCCCCTTTGCATAACGCATGTCGGAGAGACGATATGTTTCTGCGACGGCATTCACCAGGGATTGTTGCGCCGATACCTGCTGATCAATGGTGCCATGTACGGCAAGGACGTCGGCTACTTCCCGGAAGGCCGTCTGGATTGCCCGTTCATACTGGGTCAGAACGATTTGCTGTTCCGCTTTGGTGACCCGCAGCGCGGCCCAGGTGCGGGCGTCGAAAATCGGCACGGCGATCTGGGGAACAAAGTTCCAGGTTGCCGAACCATCGCCGAAGAGGCCGGACAGTTCGGCACTCGCCGTTCCCACCGTGGTGGTCAGGGAAAGGCGGGGGAAAAAGGCCGCCCGTGCTGCGCCGATCGAGGCAGAGGCCCCTTTGAGCCGGTGTTCCGCCGCCATGATATCAGGACGGTTCAAAAGTACTTCCGAGGTCAGCCCCGGAGAGATCTCTCTGGAGAGCGCAACACTGCCCAGGTCCATGGGCAGAAGTTCTTCCGGCACCGGAGATCCGGCC
>CAYTUH010000189.1:0-5709 GCA_964441165.1 uncultured Syntrophaceae bacterium | reverse complement strand
GCTTTTCCAATATCAGGGTACGGCAACGATACATTACTCCGAACTGGGAGAAATGCCCGGCTTTGAATATCCCGACGGGTATGAGCACATCCTGATCGGCACCTGGCTGGAGGGCTGGGTGATCAGCTATAATGTGGCCGGTGAAGAGCGGCATCACTGGGCGGCATACGATGACAGTGACTACAGCATTGTAGGAGTTTCCCATGCCGTTCTCCAGGATGACGTGCAGGGACTGAAAATCGAGTCTGTTACCAGGACACCCGATGATATCCTTCAGGTGCGCCACCTCCTGGAGATGGACCGCTCGGAATCGCGGGTCTTCCTCAACATGACCGTACAAAATACCGGGGAGGGGATGGTGACCGATATCCGGATCAAGAGGGTCTGCGATCTCGACCTCGACACGGGGGGCGATTTCGGATGGGCGGATTTTGACGACTGGTTCGATCTGACGGAAAACGGAGTCCTCACCTATACGGAGAATCCCGATCCGGGACGGGAGGCCCACTCCATGACCATGTATGGCATACCCAGGCCGGACTGGTTCGGGGCCGACGACTGGGATGACTGGCGCCAGCGTGAGAATACCGTCGATTTTACCGTCTACCCCGTTTACGGCGACTACACGGCCACCCTCTCATGGGATCTGGGCGACCTCGATGTTTCAGAGTCCGCAGAGACCGTGACGGCCGTCTACTCCATGGGTGTGAGCCAGACGAACAAGCCGAACGGCGAAACAACCGACGGGGAAGGAACCCCGCAGAGTGAATATGCCCTCTCCGACAGTCTCTATGTCGTGGGGAACCTCTTCCCGTCCGACAGCGAGGTGGATGTCTATGTCGTTCCCAACCAGGGATGGGCGGGTGGAGAAACCATCCCCGCAGATGCCGGTGACGGAATGGATACGCTGGTGACCGACGGCGACGGTGCCATTGCCGTCTCGGGGATATGGGCGTCTCCTCTTGCCCCTGGTGATTACGATGTTGTCTTCGATGCCAACCGGAACGGCATTTATGATTACATAAGTGACGGTGTCATCGGAGCCGGTGAAATCGGGTTTTCCGTGACGGTTCCCTCGGGGCTTCCCCCTACGGCCGACGCCGGTGACGATCAGAGCGTCTACGAATATTCCGAGGTAACCCTCGACGGTTCGGGGTCGACGGGTTCCGGGGCTCCGATTGTTTCCTACGAATGGGAACAGCTGTCGGGTGAGGCCGTCGTACTTTCCGATTCTACGGCGGTTCAGCCGGTCTTTTCCGCTCCACCCTGTGCATCTGAAGGCATGGAGCTTGTCTTCCGGTTGACCGTGACCGATGACAGCGGTGCGTCGGCGACGGACGAATGCACCGTCACCGTTCGGGATAACTTTCCTCCCGCTGTGCCGGTACCCGTCAGTCCTGATAATGGGATCGTCTTTGCCGCCGGTACCGATGTGGTGATCCAACTCGGACCTTTTTCGGACCCCGAAGATGATGCTCACGTGGCATCGGCATTGATGATTGGGCGCGCCGATCTTCCCGACTACGACATCGTGGAGGTGACGGAGGAAAATCTCGCCGAATTTGTCCTTTCAGGTCTTGCCGCGGGACTCCAGTATGCCTGGAAAGGGGGTTACAGTGACAGCGGCAGCCGGGCCTATTCCTGGTCGGAGGAGCGGACCTTCACCGTAGGTACGGCGGTGCAGGATGCAAGTGTGAAAGTGCCTCCGGGACTCGGCGTGAAGGATTATCGGATGGTATCCATTACCCAGTGGCCCGATGATCCCGTTGCCACCAGCGTGTTCGGGGTTGATGCCGACACGAGCATATACCGGATCGGGACCTACGACGCCATAACGGGAGCCTATGTCGAACTGGGCGATCCTGCGCTCCTGGTAAAACCGGGAAGTTCCTACTGGCTGCTTGTCAAGGGGGGCTTCAACCCCGTTATTGACGGTGTACCTGTGAGCCTGGATGTAGATATTGAGGTGGCGCTCGAATACAATGCAGAAACGGGCAACGGGTGGAACATGATTGCCCCGCCGAACCGGGCCAACTACTACTGGGACGATATACAGGTCGTGGAATACGATGAAGACGGGAACATGGTGGGAGAACCGATAGCCGTCGGTGACCTGCCCGTGGAGAACGATCTCATCGACACGCGGCTCTGGCGCTGGGGAGAAGGTGCCTACTATTCCGATGCGGAACTGATGGAAATGTACGGCGGCTACTGGAGCAAGGCGAAGAAGGCGCACCTATACCTCAGGTTTCCCGTGGCGGCCCAGTTGAGTGTCGGCAATCTTTTCATGGCTCGTGTGCTTGAAAAGACCCATCGGTTCAATGCCGAATTCCTGACGGGGCCGAAGGAAGCCCTCGCCGTTGCAGCGGATGATACTCCTCCCATGCCCATGAGCGCCTTCGGCGCCGATGGGGCCGGTGGTGAGGGTGGGAGCGGTTGTTTCATCCGTTCGCTGTCGGGACGCTAAATTTCCGGTGCCTGGTGTCGTGTCGAAAGTCCGGCATCGGGCCGATAGAAAATTTTAAGGTAAAAGGGCGAGGGTAATGACGGGATTGCTCTCGCCCTTGCTTTGTGATAGAAATATGCCTTGCGACTCTTCGTAGCGCAGACGGCATAAAATATTTCTGCAGGTTGATGGACGGTAGAAAACCATGAGCGACTCTTCACCATTCAATGAATTGGGCATTTCCGACGGCGCCATAGCCGATCTCCGGCGCACGATTGTGGAAAAGGGCGGAAATCTGACCGATCACCTGATCCAGAAAAAAACGGTCGAGGAAACGGCATTTCTCGCAGTGGCGAGCGAACGGTTCGGTATACCCTTCTGGCCCGAACTGCCTGTGGAAAATCCGGTGGTCGATTTCACGAGAAAGGTGCCTATCCAGTTCCTGCGCAAGCACCGGTTTGTTCCCGTCGGCACGCCCGAAGGAACGGTGATCGCGGTGAACGATCCTTCCCATTACCAGCCCCTTGACGATCTCTGCCGCATTCTCGGTCTGGGGGGGGCTCCCGTCGTTCTTGCGACACAGGCCGCCATATTGTCGGCCATCAACCGTGCCTACGATCAGAGTTCAGATTCCGCCGAGGAATTCATACAGGATATGAACGGCGAATCGCCGGACAGCATCATTTCGGAAATAGAGGAGACGGCGGACCTTCTCGACGATACCAGTGACGCGCCGATCATCAGACTGGTGAACCTTACCCTTGCCCGCGCCGTGAGAGACCGTGCCAGCGATATCCATATCGAGCCCTACCAGAACGCCCTTGTGGTAAGGAACCGGATAGACGGTGTGCTCTACAACTCTCTCTCACTTCCCAAGCGGATACAGTCATCCCTTACCTCACGCGTAAAAATCATGGCGAAACTCAATATCGCCGAAAAACGGCTTCCCCAGGACGGAAGGATCGATATCAAGATCGGTGACCGTCTCATCGACATCCGTGTTTCAATTATCCCCACGGCCTTCGGAGAACGGGTGGTGCTGAGGCTCCTCGACAAGACGTCCAAGATACTGCGACTCGGAGAGCTGGGTGTCGAGGACGACCGCTACGAACTCCTCAGCAGTCTTATCAGATCGCCCTACGGCATCATTCTTGTGACGGGACCCACGGGGAGCGGGAAGACAACCACGCTGTACGCGGCGCTTTCCGAGATAAATCACCCCGACATCAATATCATTACCATTGAAGATCCCATTGAATACCAGATAGACGGTATCGGGCAGATACAGGTGAACCCCAAGATCGAGCTCACCTTTGCCAAGGGCCTGCGTTCCATCGTGCGGCAGGATCCCGACGTAATTCTGGTCGGGGAGATCCGCGATCGCGAAACGGCCGAGATAGCCATTCAATCATCATTGACGGGACATCTGGTCTTCTCGACGCTACATACAAACGCTGCCGCCAGTGCCGTCACCCGTATCATCGATATGGGTATCGAGCCATTTCTCGTGTCTTCATCGGTGATCGCCATAATCGCACAGCGGCTCGTCCGGGTGCTCTGTGAAGAGTGCAAGGAAGCCTACGTCCCTGACGACAAATCTCTGGCGAAGGTAGGGATTGACAAGGCGCAGCTCAGAGACCACACGATCTACCAGGCCCGCGGATGCCCCGCATGCATGAAGACAGGCTACCGGGGCCGCTCGGCCATCTTCGAGATCATGGTACTCGACGAACATCTGAAGAAGCTTATCCTGAAAACGTCCGATTCAAACCAGGTTGCGCGGGATGCCGTGAGATCGGGGATGTCCACACTCATGCAGGATGGGACGCGAAAAGTTCTCCAGGGAACCACTACCATCGAAGAAGTGTTCAGGGTTACCAGGATGTAGAAAAAGAGAGAACCATCACCTCCCTATAAGGTGATGGTTCGGCTCACTTTACCGGTGTTTATTGAAGGGTCGTTCACATAAAAGGGGCAAAAAATAGCTAATAAAAACTTGACTTTTCGATTTGAGATTGCTACAAAAGTACCATATCTAAAGGGCTTTAGACATTTCAACAAGGAAAAAAGAACAATGTGGTGCTGGACAATCCCTTAACGTGAGAGGAGTTGTTTTAAGCAGATCATACAGGGGTATCTGTTCGGAATTACTTTATTTATAAACGGTGACACGGTATAAGAGTATCTTCGATTTGATACGACCGGTTCTTTGAAAGGTTCGAGAGCGCCTTAGTGTTTGCTGAGGATGGCTTTCCCCTTTGCTTTTCAAACTGAAAATCCGAAGACTGTTTCCCTCCACTTTTCTCAAGGTACGTGACAGTATATCTGTTTTCACAATCATACGCATAAAATGCCACGCATTATCTGATCCTTTTACCCAATAGCGCAGACAACCGTGATGGAACGTTCCCGATGTTTTCTCTGTCTTGAGCCGAGATTCTCGGGGAGAAGTGCCGCCGGCACAAACCCTTCGTGGTGGCAGCATTCATTAAGCAATCTGATGCAGGTGCAGCATTGCAGTGTGTGCAGAAGAGCGTCTGTTTTAAACCGTTGAAAGATCCGGAATAAAATCGAGATGATGCGTGAAAGTTTTTCGTGATGCCTGATGATCCTGTGGCTGGTGGGGAAAGACATCTGTGTAATGTTCCGGTGTCACGTATTTCGCAATTTACAAATAAACGATTCGAGAAAGGAGGTGGCAGGGAGAGCGATACGGGTTGTTCCCGGAAGTGAGGGGAGAGAGGAAAGGCTTTCTCGTACGTACAGACGAGACAAACAAGGGAGAGAATAGAAAAAACCGTGCCATAGGCGCGAATAGTAAAGGAGGTAAAATACCGATATGAGACACAGATTATGGTACGTATTTATTGTATTGGCGGTGATTGCAAGCTTTGGTCTTGTGGGGTGTACCGACGAGACCAACGTGTCGGATACCGGCACCGATGCAATCAAGACGCAGTCGGAAGCAATCTTTACGGGACAGGTCCTGGATGTCCTCGACAAACCCATGCAGGGCGTAACGGTTGTTCTCTACGCGTCTGAAAAATATGTAACCTCTACCGATGAATTCGGTAATTACCTTATCCGTGTTTCCCTCGGTGATGTCATGGCAACGCCGGGCGGGGGAGTTGGTGACGGTGATGAGGACAGCGATCTCGATGAAGATCCCGATATCATTTACCGGGTCTTCCCCATGGAGATCGTGAAGAACGGTTTCGCCACCCTTCGCAATGAGGTCTACTTCGAGGGCGAAATCGGCTACA
>CAYTUH010000188.1:467-5726 GCA_964441165.1 uncultured Syntrophaceae bacterium | reverse complement strand
GGGGGTCGATCTCGGTGTGCGTCGTTTCCTTGACGGAGAAAGAAAAGTTCTTGTTCTCTTCGATCCCCTCCTGCTCGATCTGCGGCTGATCCACGGCCAGTATGTTGTTATTCTGAACCGCTTCGGAATAATGCCTGGTAACGAGCTTGGTAATCGTTTCGTTTTCCACCTGGTCCCTGTAGTAGGACACCAATATGTTGCGCGGAACCTTCCCGGGCCTGAATCCCTTGATTTTCGCCTTCCTGCCGACAAGCTTGTACTCTTCGTCAAGTTCCTGCTTCACATCATCCCAGGGCACTTCGATGATCAGTTTCTTTTTAACGGGATTGATGTCTTCGATCTTCAACTCAGCTGTTCTGTCGCTCACTTTTGAACTCCTTCATCAAAGTGGTGCGAGAGAGGGGATTTGAACCCCTATCCGCAGATGCGGGCTGGATCCTAAGTCCAGTGCGTCTTCCAGTTCCGCCACTCTCGCCGATATACGATTCTGTTTAAATATAGTAACTGCACCTATAATTGTCAACCGTGAATCACCTGTAATTAGGAAAAGATACGATCGGGTTAATGAATTGATAAGTTTGAACAAAATACGTATTGGCGGTTTTTCTTTTTATCAATGGTCGGGGCGAGAGGATTTGAACCTCCGACCCTCTGAACCCCATTCAGATACGCTACCAGACTGCGCCACGCCCCGACTCACTATATTCGGTGTGAACTACCACTCTCCATATCCTCTTGTCAAGACAGATATGATATTTTAATTGCAGGCGACATAAAAATGTCGTTCTATTCTCTCGTACATTCTTTTGCCAAGTCCGCTCACCGCTCGTATTTCATCAACCCGCAGAAATCTCCCCCTCTTTTTCCGTAATTCGACGATCGCTTCCGCCGTCTTCTCTCCCACTCCCGGAATCAGCATCAGTTCACCGATGGTCGCACCGTTCAGATCGATGGGCTGATCAAGTGCCAGTGCCGTCGATGACCGCATTTTCCTGCAGGATATTACCGTTCCCCCCGATGCATCGTGAAACACCTTTAACCGATCTCCGCCCGACAGGACCCTGTCCCGGCACTCATCCGCAAAAACCGCGTCGGTGGACAAATCCATCATATCAGAAAATCGTCCGACCGATGTGCCGTTGGAGACATAATATATTCCCCGCTTATCCGTATCGCCCGACAGTTCAAGAACAACGGAGCCATCGCTTTCACTGCCCCTTACGGGCACGTCGCATGTCCGCAGCCCTGGAAATGAATGGACGGCGGTTTTTACTGCAAATATGATAAACGCAACAAAGAGAACGACCGCAATTCCGTCAATCTGTCCCCCCACGTTCAACAACCTCTTTCGCTCCCATTGCTGCATGGCCGATTAACGATCCTGCTCGAGCCCAAAGGCATCATGAAGGACCCGCACGGCAAGTTCGGTATATTTTTCTTCAATCACACATGAGATTTTGATCTCGGAGGTACTGATCATCAGGATGTTGATGTTTTCCTTCGCCAGGGCCTCGAACATTCGCGAGGCCACTCCCGAATGGCTTTTCATCCCCACACCAACCACGGATATCTTGGAAATGTTCTCATCGTATTCAAGGCTGAAGGCCCCTACATCTTTTGCAACAACTTCAAGGATCTCACGAACCTCCCGCATGTCTTTTTTGGAAACGGTGAAGGTCATGTCGGTATACCCCTCGATACTGGCGTTCTGAATGATCATGTCGACGACAATGCCGCGATCCGACAGGGGGGTGAAGAGCCGTGAAGCCACGCCTGGTTTATCGGGTACACGAATGAGAGTTACTTTGGCCTGGTTTTTATCACTTGTCACTCCCGAGACAATCTCCTTCTCCATATCAACATCCTCCATGGTTACTAATGTTCCTTCGTCGTTGTTAAAGGACGACTTGACATATAACGGTACCTTGTATTTCTTTGCCATTTCCACCGAACGCTGTTGAAGAACTTTTGCTCCGGCGCTCGCCAGCTCAAGCATTTCATCATAGGTTATTTTCTTAAGCTTGCGTGCCTTATTGTATATATTGGGGTCCGTTGTGTAGACACCATCCACGTCGGTGTAGATTTCACAGCAATCCGCCTTCAGGGCCGCGGCAAGCGCCACGGCGCTTGTATCGGACCCCCCTCTTCCCAGTGTCGTGATATTGTTGTCCCTGTCGACACCCTGAAACCCCGCCACGATGACGATGAACCCTTTTTCCAATTCCTTCGATATCAGCTTGGTGTCGATCTCGAGTATGCGCGCACGGGTATGGGCAGAATCCGTCAGTACTCTCACCTGGTGGCCAAGGAGGGATTTCGCTTTATACCCGAGATTATTCAGAACAAGTGCCAGAACCGACACCGTTACCTGTTCACCCGATGAAATGAGTACGTCATATTCACGGGCATGGGGATTGTTGTCTGATGCTTCAAGAGCAAGGCTGATAAGACGATCCGTTTCTCCCGCCATGGCGGAGAGCACGACAACCACGTCATGCCCTTTTTCCTTGTCACTGATGATACGTTTTGCAACATTTTCAATTTTGGGAATATCCGCCACGGAAGTTCCGCCATATTTTTGAACGATCAGTGCCACCTATGAAAACCCTCCCTCTCTTAATGTGTGCCGCAGTGTTTCCAGCTTATCACTGTTGCCGGCAAATCGAATCTTTCTTTCGTTGTCATTCAGATGCTCAATATAAACGAAGAGTGCATTGACGGGAAGGACATCTTCAATCTTTTCGGCCCATTCGACAACCACCACACCCTTGCCGTTCAGGTATTCCTCGTACCCGATATCACCCATCTCACCGGAATCCGAAAGCCGGTAGACGTCCATGTGATAGAGCGGAATTCTCCCCGGATACTCATTCACCAATGTAAAGGTGGGGCTTGTTATATAGTAGTTTTCGGGAACACCGACTCCCTGGGCAATTCCTTTTGTAAAACAGGTCTTCCCGGCGCCAAGGTCTCCCACCAACGCAACCACATCGCTCCCTTCGAGCGATAATCCCACGATTCTTCCAATCGCAATGGTCTCGTCGGGACTCTTTGATTCCACTGTTACATCATCTTTCATCTGATATGTCGTGGTTGTAACATTCCCGTTTTCTTTAAATTTCATACCGTTGTCACGAGGGGTCAGACTTCCCGGAACAACGGAATTCAGCTTCCATATCAAAGGGCGCATTATTTTTCAAGGACTACCATTGCAATCGCATGTTGACTGGTGTGTGAAATACTCACATGGATGCGAGAAATCCCCCGGTCTTCGGTCATCTTGAGGATTTTCCCCTTTAATTTCAGCTCCGGTTTTCCCCCGGGGCGATTGACCACCTCGATCTCGTTCATGGGTACGCCGCCGAAGATACCGATTCCCATGCATTTCAGGAAGGCTTCCTTCACGGCAAAGCGTGCCGCATAATGCTGAAATGAATTCATTTTCCCATCGCAATACCCTATCTCTCCTTCGGAATAGACTCGCAACAGAAATCGCAGGTCCCACTTTTCAATGATGCTGGTAATGCGGGGTATTTCGACCATATCGATGCCGATGTCCTGTATCATCCTACCCTCTCATGATCGCATCGGTCATCGCAACGGCCTTCCGTATGACGGCCGCATCGTGGACCCGCACAATATTCGCGCCATTGATTATCGACGCCACCACGGCGGCAATCGTACCGTCCCGTCTTTCCAGCGGTTCCCCGCCGGTTATCGCCCCGATGAAGGCTTTCCGTGACACCCCCACCAGGATCGGCCGTCCCAGCGTCCTCAATTCTCGGAGATATTTTATCAATCGAAGATTATCGTCAAGCGATTTGCCGAAACCGATACCGGGATCGACCACAATGTTTTCCCGGTCGATGCCCGCCGATTCCGCCGCCTCGATACGTTCTCTCAAAAAATCGATGATTTCTCCCCACAGCGAAACATATGAGAGATCGCCCTGCTGCATTGTTTTCGGTGTTCCTCGCATATGCATCATGACAAGGGGCACCTTGTAACGGGCCACCGTGGAGAGCATCCGGTCGTCGGACCGCATCGAGCTTATGTCATTAATGATCTCGGCACCCGACTCCACGGCGATTCGTGCGATCTCCGCTTTCGTGGTATCGATCGATATGGGTATGGTGATGCGTTTCTTCAATGCTTCTATAAGAGAAATTACGCGCTCGCGTTCCTCCGCTGCGGAGACCGCATCGGAACCGGGCCGTGACGACTCGCCGCCCACGTCAAGGATATCGGCGCCCTCTTCTTCAAGGGCGATTCCCCGTCTCACCGCTGTCTCGATATCCTCATACGCCCCTCCATCGGAAAAGGAATCGGGGGTCCGGTTCAATATCCCCATGATGAGCGTTCTGCCTGCGATTTCAATCGTTCGTTCAGGAGTGGTGAGCTGAAAACGGGTTCGCGCCATATTGTTCAGCAGTTCTTTCAGTTCCAGGGAAATCTTTTTCAGACCGAAGGGCTGAAGGGCGATCTTGCCGACCAGTGCACATATCTGTTTCTCCGTACCCATTATGAGTGCATCGGTTTTTTCGATGCTGCACCCCACAGAACCTCGCGATACAGCAACGTCTCCTCCAATGGAAAGCATCTCCTGCTTCAGTATGTTCGCGACTTTGCACTCTATCCCCTCAAGCAATACTTTAAGATATGACATCTTGGGACGCATCGCCTCGATACCATAGGGATCGACACCTATGCGCGTGAGTTCTTCCTCTGCTTCTTCTGGATCGGAAATGTAGAGATACCTCATAGGATGATCCTTTAGTGACTGCTCCCGCGTCCCCTGCAGCCGCAGAAGCTCCTCTTCACCATGATCAGTCTGGAGTGGTATATTCATCTATCATGGAACGCGTCACAAAGAATCTGAGACTGGGAGCCCCTTCGTATCGGGAACAACTGCCGTACGCCCTTACTGATTCCTATCCTCGTTCATCCCCCCTTGCTCATCGTTGTACGTCGTCGGATGTACATCGGCAGATGTGTTCGATATGATCGCGTCAAGCTCATCGGCATTCAGCACCTCTTTTACGAGAAGTTCCTGCGCGAGCCTGTGCAGTGTTTCGATATTCACCGAAAGAAGGTTCTTGGCCTTTTGATAGTTATTTATTACAATCTTCGACACTTCTTCGTCAATCTTCTCGGCGGTTTCCTCACTGTAATCCTTGTGGGTCGCTATTTCGCGCCCCAGGAATATCTGTTCGTCCTTTTTCCCGTAAGCCAGAGGCCCCATTACGTCGCTCATACCCC
>CAYTUH010000188.1:0-457 GCA_964441165.1 uncultured Syntrophaceae bacterium | reverse complement strand
GCAGACCATCTTTCTCGCCAGATTGGTGGCACGTTCGATGTCGTTTCCCGCACCGGTGGTGAAATCCTTCAGGATCAATTCCTCTGCCGCCCGTCCGCCGAGCAGTATGGCGATACTGTTAATGAGGAAGTTGCGCGGATAGGTATGCTTTTCGTCCACCGGCAACTGCTGGGTAAGGCCGAGGGCCCTGCCCCGGGGAATGATGGTGACTTTGTGAATCGGGTCGGTACCGGGGAGGAGTCTTGCCACCAGCGCGTGGCCTGCTTCATGATAGGCCGTATTCCGCTTTTCCTCGTCGCTGATGACCATGCTCTTCCTCTCGGTCCCCATCAGCACCTTGTCCTTGGCAAACTCGAAGTCGGACATGTCTCTCTTGTTTTTATTCAACCGTGCCCCGTTCAGCGCCGCTTCATTCACGAGCTTCTCGATATCGGCACCGGAAAATCCGGGGGTACCC
>CAYTUH010000187.1:0-5756 GCA_964441165.1 uncultured Syntrophaceae bacterium | reverse complement strand
CGGTGACCATATGTCATGCGCTCTGCAACAGTGATCCCGCCCATTCATCGGCCTACGTAAAAAACCTGCAGGCATTTCTGCAGACACTCGACGACATCGACACCCGTGTTGCCGCCGTGCTCGCACCGTTTGCAGGCCAGAAAGTTTACGTCTTTCACCCCGCCTTCGGATATTTCTGTGACGCCTACGGCCTGACCCAGATCCCCATAGAAACGGAAGGGAAGGAACCCTCACCGAAACAACTGGCGGACCTCATCAACAGGGCACAGGAAGAGGGGGTACAATTTCTGTTCGTGCAGCCCCAGTTCGCCGGAAAAAGCGCCGAGGCAATCGCCCGGGTAATCGGCGGATCCGTTGTCCCCCTGAATCCGCTCCCCCGGGATTACATCGCCAATCTGGAAAGGATGGCGGAGGCGATACGGGGCAGCATGGCGGTACCCTGAACGGGGCACCCGCGCACCGCACAGAGGAAGTGAAACAGACCCTATGGAAACTCAACCGGTTATCGAACTCGAAAAGGTTTCTTTCTCCTATGAAGGGATAACCGTCCTGGAGGATGTCGACCTGATCGTCCGGGAAAAGGATTTCTTGTCCATCGTCGGACCAAACGCAGGGGGAAAAACGACGATGATGAAAATAATGCTGGGATTGCTGAAACCGAGCACGGGCAGAGTCCGAATCTTCGGCCAGCCGCCCGCGAAAACACGCTCCCGCATAGGGTACATGCCCCAGCACGCGTCACTGGATCCCCTCTTTCCCGTGAGTGTCCTCGACGTGGTACTCATGGGGCGTCTCGGAAACGGGAACAGATTCGGTTTCTTCAGAAAAGACGATCGGGACACGGCCATAGCGGCTCTGAAAGAACTTGAAATGGACGAATTCACCCGGCGCTCCTTTTCGGAACTCTCGGGCGGTCAGCAGCAGCGTGTTCTCATCGCGCGGGCACTGGCCTCCCATCCCGATCTCCTGCTCCTTGACGAACCCACGTCAAACATCGATATGGCCGTCGAAACGGAACTCTATGAAATCCTGAAGCAGCTCAACGAAACGATTACCATCGTCCTGGTCACTCATGACCTGGGTTTTGTCTCCCACTATGTCAAGAATGTGGCCTGCGTGAACCGGCGTGTGGTGGTACATCCCACCTCGGAAATCTGCGGCGAGATGATCCATGAGATATACGGGTCCCACGTCCACATGATCAGGCATGACGATGTGACGGGAGGTGACGGGACCTGTGTCTGAATTCCTCATCGATCTGCACCAGCAGACCTTTCTGCAATACGCCCTGCTGACGGGCATTTTAGCCAGTATCGCCTGCGGCATTATCGGAAGCTACGTGGTATCACGCCGAATCACCTATATCGCCGGCGGCATCGCCCACACGGTGCTGGCAGGGCTCGGCGCCGCCCGGTACTGTCAGGTCGTCTTTCATTATGACTGGCTGCATCCCCTCTACGGCGCCGTGATCGCTGCCTTGATCGCCGCCATCGTCATCGGTCTGGTCAGCCTGAAGGCACGCCAGCGGGAGGATACGGTCATCGGAGCCGTCTGGGCCATCGGCATGGCCATCGGTATCCTCTTTATCTTTAAGACGCCCGGATATAACGAAGACCTGATGAGCTACCTTTTCGGCAACATCCTGATGGTATCGGCCGATGATCTCTGGCTTATCGCGGGACTGGACATACTGGTGGCGACGGCGGGGCTGCTTTTTTATAATCAACTGCTTGCCGTCTGTTTTGATGAAGAATTCGCGCGGCTGCGCGGCATCAATGTGGATTTCTACTATCTGCTGCTGCTCTGCCTCACGGCCCTGACGGTGGTGCTCCTCGTCACGGTGGTGGGGATTGTCATGGTCATTGCCCTGCTCACCCTGCCCGCCGCCTTTGCAGGTCAGTTTTCGAAGCGCCTCTGGCAGATGATGCTGCTCTCCACGATCTTCACGATGGGCGTCACCTCCTCGGGCCTCGCCCTCAGTTACGGTCCCGACTTGCCGGCGGGGGCAACGACCATTGTTCTGGCCGGCGCCGTCTATCTCGCCGGCATCGTCCTGTCACGGCTTCTCGCGGCATTCCGTTCATGACCGTCCCTCATTCCGATCCTTCGACGGGAGGCATAGGGGAAAGCGGTAGACAAAAATGGGGTCACCGTAGAGGGAAGAATCGGGGTAGAGCACGTCCTCATGGGCCCAGCGGGGAAAGGGAAAATTGCACGACACGACCCGGGTGCCGGGCCGAAGTTCCCCTTCCAGCTTGGCGGCGAGTCTTTCCATCACATCGGGGAAGAGGTAGCAGAACAGGATGTCCGCCCCGGCAAGGTTCACCTTCCAGAAGTTTCTCCAGCGTATCGTGACCCCCCGCCTCCCCAGCACGCTCAGTTTGGCGATGATCACGATGAGGGGATTCACTTCAAAGCCGAGGCACCGGACCCTGTATCGCTTCCGTGCCTGTCTCAGCACCCTGCCGTCACCGCATCCCACATCCACCAGCAGTTCACCGGCTCTCATGGGAACCTTTTCGATAAAGGTCCGCACCCGTATCCCTGCCGAGGGATGAAACATGGCGCCCCGGGTAATGGGAGACACCATTACGATGGACGCACTCAACACCAGCGTGACCACAATCACCAGTGCAATCAGAAAAAATGCAATCATTACCCAACCCGGCATAACATCTCACCCGTCCATTCGGCCCATGGCATTATCACAGCCACTCCGGCAATACCATAATTTTCGGAGGCGGAAGGGGAAAGCCCTGCCCGGGGAGAAGGTGACATGCACAGGGGTCTTTGACCGGCGGATCACCCTTTGCATCATAATATCTGGATTATCTGGCCATTCATGGTATAATCGCACAATCATTTTGCAGAATGAATAACAGGAGAAATTCCGTCATGAAACATTTGAGATATATGGTGATTTGCCTTCTGCTCATCTCGTTCTTCCTTCTTTCCTGCACCACCGTTCCCATCACGGGGCGGCGCCAGTTCAACCTGATTCCGACACAGACCATGCTCTCCATGAGTTTCCAGCAGTATGACCAGTTCCTGAAGGAAAACGAACGGAGCAAAGACGTTGAGAAGACCCGGATGGTGCAAAACGTGGGGACCCGCATTCAGAAGGCCGTGGAAGATTATTACAGCCGCATGAATATGTCCTATAAATTGAAAGACTACAAATGGGAATTCAATCTCGTTGAAAGCGAAGACATCAACGCCTGGGCCATGCCGGGCGGCAAAGTGGTCTTCTACACGGGGATCCTTCCCTATACACAGGATGAGACGGGGATTGCCGTCGTCATGGGCCATGAAATCGCCCACGCCGTCGCCGAACACGGCAACGAACGGATGACCCAGATGCTGGCCCTCCAGCTCGGCGGGGTGGCCCTGGCCTATGCACTGGAAGAGAAGCCGCAGGAAACGAGGCAGCTCTGGATGACCGCCTTCGGTCTCGGCGCGACGGTAGGCTATATCCTCCCCTACAGCCGCATTCAGGAAAACGAGGCCGACCGCCTGGGGCTGACCTTCATGGCGATGGCGGGCTATGACCCGAGCAAGGCAGTAGGCTTCTGGGAACGCATGTCGCAAAAGGCCGACAAGAAGGCACCCCCCGAATTCCTGAGCACCCATCCCTCCGACGCCACCCGCATCCGGAATCTCAAGCGCCTGGTTCCCGAAGCGATGCCCTACTACCTGAGCGCCAAGGGAAAGAGTTAAGCAATACCCCCGAGAAAGGCCATTCCAGTCACGCCCGGAGGTCGTTTTCTCTGTGCGCGTCCGGAACCGCCTGTCGACTCTGCGCCGAAACAGGGCACAGATACATCATGGGGGTGGTTGCTGCAAAGGCGGTTTCACAAATCATCCCTGTGCAGGCAGAAACACCTGATGGCATCATAAAAATCCATCATCTGCGCCATGAGGAATTTTCGGCATCACAGCGGACGGACCGGACCTGCTCCTATACCCTCATGATGTGCGCGCCTTACCCGGGAGTGCGCCGACTTGAGGGGGTGTGATTCCATGGACAGCACTTTACTGCCCTGACAATCCGACGTTTTTCGGGGTCGCCATCTCATGGAAGCAAAAATAATCGATTTCTTCGCATCCCATCTTCATCCCGGGGGGTATTACGCCCTCTTCATCATGACCTTTCTGGAGACATCGGCCTTTGTAGGACTCCTCATCCCCGGTGAAAGCATCGTCGTCATCGCGGGACTCTTCGCCGCCCGGGGAACCCTGGACCTCTTCGCCGTGATCGGTATCACGCTCATTGGAGCCGTCCTCGGCGATACGGTGGGATATTACCTCGGCTCACGCTTCGGCGAGCGGTTTTTTCTTAAATGGGGTCCGCTCTTTTTGTTCAAAAAAGAATATCTGGATCAAACGAAAGACGCCTTCGCCCGATACGGCGGGAACATCGTCTTTCTGGGACGCTTCATGGCATGGCTCAGGGCCTTTGCCCCGGTGGTGGCGGGCATTTCCCGGATGCCCTACGGAAGATTCTTTGTCTATAATCTCGCCGGGGGCATTGCCTGGGCAGTCATCTTCTCGCTGGTCGGGTTCTTTCTTGGAAAAAGCTGGAACATCATAAGAATATATCTCGGACGCGCGGGAATCATCGCCTTTGTCGCCGGACTGGTGCTGCTCTACCTCTATTCGGTGCTTCACAAAAAGCGGCCCCTGATCCGGGAAAAATTGTTTCGGACCGACGGGCAATTAACGGTCCTCCTGCCCGACGCCTGGCCTCTCCTGAAGGACCGCTTTGATGCCGGGCGATGGTACGGGCTGAACCTCACCATGGCCCTCACCGTACTCATCCTCACACTCATGAGTTTCGGCGAGATCGTGGAAGACGTGCTTGACCGGGAAACCCTCTTTGCCCTGGATTTCAGGCTGCAGGCCTTCATGGAGGGCTTCGTCACGCCGGGGCTGACGAAGGGCATGACGGTGATTACCAGCCTGGGAGGCATCTACGTCCTTGCACCGGTCATTCTGGTCCTCGCCCTCTATCTCCTCTTCATCAGGAACTGGTGGGATCTCTTTGCCCTTTTCATCGTGACGGGTCTCGGTGAAACGCTCCTCCTGCTTCTGAAACTCTTTTTTCACCGGCCCCGACCAATGCCCCAACTGGCAATAGCACACGGCTATAGTTTCCCCAGCGGCCATTCCTTTTCGGCCATGATCGTCTACGGGTTTCTCCTCTACCTCTCCTGGGAAATGATACAGAGCGGGACGAAACGGACCGTCATGGCGTCATTCCTGTCGCTGCTGATTCTCTTCATCGGCATAAGCCGGATCTATCTGAATGTGCACTGGGCCACCGATGTGATGGCGGGGTTCACCTTCGGCCTGGCATGGCTCATCATGAGCATCATCATGGTGAAAACCATGGAAGAAATGACCCGAACCCGTGAAGAGTAACCATGAAAAAGCGTCTGATGAAATACATCGGCCCCGTACTGGGGATGCTGCTCTTCACGGCGGCACTCTGGGTTCTTGACCGGGAGCTGAAGGCCTTTCATTTCGGCGATATCCTCCATCATCTGGGCGCCATCCCCGGCCGCAGCATCGCCCTGGCCGTGGTCCTTTCCATCCTGAGCTATCTTATCATGACCTTTTACGATGCACTGGCCCTGCGCTACCTCCGTCACCCCCTTCCCTACGGAAGGATCGCCCTTGCCTCCTTCACCGGCTACGCCTTCAGCAACATTGCTTATCTTGGTCAAACCGTCCACGAGAAAAGCGACATCTTTGCC
>CAYTUH010000186.1:4912-5781 GCA_964441165.1 uncultured Syntrophaceae bacterium | reverse complement strand
CCGCAGCCGACGTACGCGGGCCTTCAAAGCTTGAGGGAACGGTACACGTGAACGTCCAGCTCATCCGCAAGTTCATGAAGAACTACTTCTTCAGCCCGGCGGAATATGCCCCGGTGGCACCGGAATTCTCACTCAACGATGACCTCTTCCTCTTCAACCAGGGACCGACCAAGGGACTCGGGAAAGTCCAGTTCCACGACTACACGCCCGTCTTCGAGGCGAACAAGGACCTTCCCAACGTTGCAACCTTTATCAAACAGATCGGCATCTTCAAGGAACTCCTTGAAAAGGCAGGTCCGGACAAGATACAGGACATGGATCCCTCCTTCTCACTGCCCCTGGGTGAGATGTTCTCCATCGTGGTTTACGGCCAGCTCATCCTCGAACAGGCAAAGTTTGACAACGTGGAAGAGGATGTCATAAACCAGATTTTCGACTTCATGGTCCGCGAATTCGCCCAATTCGCCCTGCAGATTTACGGCAACCACAACAGCAAGGATGAGCAGCGCTCCTTCTGCAAGGAAATCATGCTGATCAAGGCTGTGGGTGATGAGGCACAGTATCAGCGGGTCTGGGAAAAATATGTATTCCCCCTCAACGGCGAATACGCCATGAACGAATAATAATTCACGTCCCGTCATGCACAGGGGGGAGGGGATCATCCCCTCCCCCCTGTTTCATGATGCTCCCCTCATCATGGTGACAGGCACGTCGGCTCCGCATGGATGCCGATCGACTTCTGTTTCCTTACCCATTATCTCGATTCAAATAGTGATACCCGTCACGCCCGCAGAATGATATACTTCCTCATTGTATAACCAGTGAGGATGAAAGGAATTCCCCATGTTCCGGATTCGACGGATCTATGA
>CAYTUH010000186.1:3439-4902 GCA_964441165.1 uncultured Syntrophaceae bacterium | reverse complement strand
GCTATCGCCCGGGTACAGCAAATATTGCAGAGCCAGTTCAAAGGCCTCAATGAACGGGATATTGCACGACTGCCGCGCCAGCTGAGGAATCCCCTGAAATACCGTTTCCGGTCCATTCTCTTTGTCGCCGATGACGTGCGGGGAGAGATCAAAGGGTTCGCCCTGGTCCAGCATGCACCCGATTTGGGATTCTGCTTTCTCGATTATATCTCCGTGGAATCGGACCGGCCGGGCCGGGGCGTCGGCGGTGCCCTCTACGACCGGGTCAGGGAGGAAGCGGCAAAGCTCAGCACCATCGGGCTTTTCTTCGAGTGCCTGCCCGATGAACAGCACCTCTGCAAGGATACCGCAGAGCTTGCACAAAGCCGGAAACGACTCAAATTCTACGAACAATACGGTGCCTTTCCCATCATCAATACAGTCTACGAGACACCCTTCAAACCCGGCGATGACTGCCCCCCCTATCTCGTCTTCGATCCTCTCGGAAGAGACATCTCACTTTCCAGGGACCTCCTCCGCACCATAATCCGGGCCATCCTCACGCGAAAATACGGCACCTCCTGTCCGCCGGGCTATATTGACATGGTCGAGGCATCCGTCACCGATGATCCCATCAGGCTGCGCCCCCCCCAATACGTCCGACGACACCCCGCAGCTCCCGTTCATACCACGCGGTCAATCGAAAAACGAATCGCCCTGGTGGTAAACGACAAGCATGACATTCATCATGTCCATGAGCGGGGATACGTCGAGGCTCCGGTACGGATTCAACGAATACTGGAGGGAATCAGGGACCTGGACCTCTTTGACATGCTGAAGCCCCGTCATTTTCCGGAAAAACACATCAAAGCCGTCCACAACCTGCACTATGTGGAATATTTCAAGAGAATGTGTTCACTCCTTGAACCGGGAAAATCGGTGTACCCCTATGTATTTCCCCTTCGCAACAATGCCCGGCCGCCCACAGAAATGCCCGTCCGTGCCGGATATTACTGCATCGACACCTTTACCCCCCTGAACCGGAACGCCTATCTGGCGGCGAAACGCGCCGTGGACTGCACCCTCACGGCCGCTCAGGCAATCCTTGACGGCTACCGCCTCGCCTATGCCCTGGTGCGACCGCCGGGGCACCATGCCGAACGGAATGCCTTCGGCGGATTCTGCTATTTCAATTCCGCCGCCGTGGCGGCACATTTCCTGAGCCAATACGGGAAACCGGCAATCCTCGACATCGATTACCACCACGGAAACGGGACCCAGGACATCTTTTATGAGCGTTCCGATGTGCTGACGCTCTCGATACACGGTCACCCCCATTTCGCCTATCCCTATTTCAGCGGGTTCTTTGACGAGCGGGGAGAGGGGGCGGGAAAGGGATTCAATGTCAATTACCCCCAGCCTGAGAAACTGACGGGAAAGGAGTACGGTCAGGTGCTTGACTGGGCCCTTCAGAGAATTACAGG
>CAYTUH010000186.1:0-3394 GCA_964441165.1 uncultured Syntrophaceae bacterium | reverse complement strand
CTCGGCCTCGATACGGCCAAAGGAGACCCTACGGGTACCTGGAATCTTCTTGCGCGTGATTTTCATGCGAACGGCCATCGCATCGGCTCGTTGCGCCTTCCTACGATTATTGTCCAGGAAGGCGGGTACCGCACCAGATCGCTGGGAATCAATGCATGCCGGTTTCTTCAGGGTCTGTGGGAAGGGTTCCACGGCATGTCGCCGACAAAGGGAAGAGCGAATGAGGCCTCAAAAACATGACACAGGCCCCATCATTCGCCGCATGAGAAAGGGTCTTTGGGATTGACACGATTCAGGGTGCCGGGATATGACCGTTGGGAAGAAAGGAGTCGGTTCATGAAAAGGTTTGTCTGTACCTTTCTCGTCTTTGTCGGCTGTCTCGCGGTTTTTCTCTCCGGCTCAATCTGCCTGGCCGGGAAAAACAGGGAGGTCATCATCGGCGGTCTCTTTTCACTGACGGGGAACTGGTCGACGCTTGGAGCAACCAGCACCGCCGCCATGGAACTGGCAACCTCCGACGTCAACACCTATCTCGCCCAACACGGGGTCCCCCTTCGGATTCGTCCATGCATCGAAGATACAAAACTGAGACCGGACCTCGCACTGGAACATTTGCAGACCCTGAAAGCGCGGGGCATCAGGATCGTCGTCGGCCCCCAGTCCAGCGCCGAGGCCCAGCACCTCAAAACCTACGCCGACGAACAGGGAATGATCATTGTCAGCCAGGGAAGCACGGCCCATGCCCTGGCATTGCCGGACGATAATCTATTTCGATTCTGCCCCGACGACGTGCTTGAGGGAAAAGCGATTGCCGCGCTCATGCATGACGACGGAATCAAGGCCTACCTGAGCCTGGGAAGATACGATCCGGGAAACTCGGGGCTCAACCTGTCAATCAGAAAGGCCTTCGCCGACCGGGGCGGGGCACTGGTGGGCGGTGTGCGGTACAGCCCCGAATTCGAAACTGATTTCAATGCGGAACTGAAGTATCTGGAGGCAAAGCTCTCCCAGGCGCAAAGCATCTACGGAAAGGATGTGGCGATCTACGCCGCCGCCTTCGACGAAATCACCAGGATCTTCAACCAGGCGGTCAAAGAGGGATATGCCTCCCTCTCCACTGTACGATGGTACGGCAGCAACGGCGTGGCCAAAAGCGCCGTGCTGGTCAACAATGCTTCTGCCGCTGCCTTTGCCGAAAAGACGGGCTACCCCGCCCCCATCTTCGGCCTCGATGAAACACTGCGGGGAAAATGGGAACCAGTGGCCCGGCACATTCAGGATGTCACGGGCATCATGCCCGACACCTATGCCCTCTCCGTGTACGATGCCGTCTGGGTGGCGTCGCTGGCATACCTCCGCGCCGACATTGACTGCTCTATCGGCGACCTGAAAGCCGCCTTCGTACGGCAGGCCAACGGTTACAAGGGCATCACCGGCTCGACAAGTCTCAACAGCGTCGGCGACCGGAAGTTCGGCAATTACGATTTCTGGGCGATCCGGGACGGCGTGTGGCGGCAGGTGGCCGTCTATGACGAACCGTCAGAGAATATCACCCGCCTCGTCGCACAATGAACCAATTGTCTGCCCTGTCCGACAAACAGTGATACCCGGTAGAATCTGCGCCTGCATCCCCTGCATAAGGAAAAGACGGAGGCACCCCCCGCCCCCTACCCCAGGATCGCCTTCAGGTCCTCCTCCGGCGTGGTGATGGGCATGATGTTGAAATTCTTCACCAGCACCTGCAGCACGTTGGGTGTAATGAAGGCGGGAAGGCTCGGACCGAGGCGTATATTCCTGATCCCCAGATGGAGAAGTGTCAGCAGGATTGCCACGGCTTTCTGCTCGTACCACGAAAGAATCATGGAAAGAGGAAGGTCGTTCACATCCACGTCAAATGCCTCTGCCAGAGCAACGGCAATGCGGATGGCCGAATAGGCGTCATTGCACTGCCCCACATCGAGCAGCCGGGGAATTCCGTCGATATCACCCAGATCCTTATCGAAGAAACGGAACTTGCCGCAGGCAAGGGTCAGCACCACACAATCCCGCGGAATCTTCTCCACGATCTCGGTATAGTAGTTTCTTCCCGGCTTGGCTCCGTCGCAGCCTGCCACCAGGAAGAAATGCCGTATCGCCCCGCCTTTGACCGCCTCGATCACTTTATCGGCAACACCGAGAACGGCATTGCGGCCGAACCCGCACGTCACCGCACGATCGTTGGTATCTTCACTGAAACCGGGTAGCTCAAGGGCTCTTTGAATCACCGGCCCGAAGTCTCCGTCATCGATATGGGGAAGGCCGGGCCATCCCACGAGGCCGGTGGTAAAGATGTTATCCCTGTATGATTCCCGGGGTTTTTGAATGCAATTCGTGGTCATGAGAATCGCCCCTGGAAAGTCCTCGAATTCCTTTGCCTGGTTTTGCCAGGCCGTCCCGTAATGACCGTAGAAATGGGGATATTTTTTGAGTTCGGGGTATCCATGGCAGGGAAGCATCTCGCCGTGGGTATAGACGGTGATGCCTTTCCCTTCACTCTGCTTCAGGACTTCCTCCAGATCCTTCAGATCGTGGCCGGACACCAGGATTGCACTCCCTTTCCGGGCACCGAGAGGCACTTCGGTAGGTACGGGATGACCGTATCGACCCGTATGAGCGGCATCGAGAAGTTCCATGGCCCGCAGGTTGATTTCACCACACTTCAGGACCAGCCCCACCCAGTCATCCAGGGAAAGGTCACGATTCTGTGTCGCCGCGAGGCCTTCATGAATATAGGCATAGACCCTTTCGTCCTCCTGCCCCAGAAGCCGGGCATGATGCGCGTAAGACGCCAGGCCCTTGATGCCGTAAACCATTGTCTGCTGAAGTGACTGAATATCTGGATTGAGCGAAGAGTCTGCCTTCACCCCTACATGTTCCCCCTGTCTGATCAATTCATCAAGGGACCTGGCCGGCGTGAAGGTCGCAGGCCCTTCGGGAAAGTCCGCCGCTCTGCCCGCACTCTTCAGTTTTTCTTTCATAACCTCCCGTAAATGCACACAGCGAGTGATAAGGGGAACGAACCGCTTCGGGTCAAAGTCCACATTGGTTATAGTGGAAAAAATTGCCTCCGTGGTAAATGGATTAATTTCTTCGACGGGGACACCCTCCTTCCGCGCCTCCACGGCAACAATTGAAAGGCCTTTAAGCGCGTAGATAAGAAGGTCCTGCAAGGCCGCGACTTCCGGCTGCTTTCCGCAAACGCCCTGGACGGTACATCCGGTTCCTTTGGCCGTTTGTTCACATTGATAGCAAAACATATGCGCCTCCTCTGTGGTTTACGCGTTAAACACTATTTTATTCGATCCGAACGATCTGTAGCTGGTTGCAGCCGGATACGGCCTAATCGCTACGGATC